>JBAXUR010000004.1:0-87872 GCA_037129595.1 Methylococcaceae bacterium
AATCATATTTGACGTTGCTCTTCATTCGACAATAAAGGAACACTATGGCTGTCACTGTTAATTTCAATACCCTGCGTCAACGCGCCAGTCAGTTTGCCAAGGATTTTGAAGGGGTTAAATCAGAAAAAGAGCGCGATCAAGATTTTATGCGGGGATTTTGCAAAATATTTGGCATTAATCCCAACCGTATTGACTGGCAATACAAGGTTAAGGAAACCGACAAAGCCGGCAAAAAATCCACGACAACCTTTATAGACGGTGTCTTGCGCGGCATGATGTTGATCGAGATGAAGTCAGCCGGCAAAGACCTGGATGACGCTTACCTCCAAGCCAGTCGCTACGCGAGCTTGATGAACGAACAAGACAGGCCGGATTATATTCTGGTCAGTGATTTTACCAACCTGCATTTATACAACCGCCTGACCGGTGCGCCACGTATCGAGCTTAAACTAGCCGACTTACCGCAACAAATAGAACCTTTCCTGTTTTTGGCAAACTATGAAACCATCGCCATTGAACAGCAAGTACATATCAACAAAGAAGCCGCCGAAACCATGGCCAAGTTGCATGATGCGCTTAAAGCCACCGGTTACAATGGCAAAGATTTGGAAACGTATCTGGTGCGTTTGTTGTTTTGCCTGTTTGCGGAAGATACCGGCTTGTTTGGTGAAAACGGTGTGTTTCTCGATTATCTGGTCAATCATACCCAAGCCGATGGTTCTGATTTACATGGTAGTTTGATGTCTTTGTTTGATACCTTAAACAAGCCGGATGACAGTTATTTACAAGAACACGCTAATTACACGGGCGTTAAACGCTTAAAAAACCTGCCCGAACATCGGGCCAAGTTTCCTTATATCAACGGCCAGCTTTTTGCAGGCACCTTGGCCGAATGTTGTTTTGACGAAGCCGCCAGAAAAACCCTGATTGACTGCGCCAACTTGGATTGGAGCAACATCAGTCCGGCTATTTTTGGCTCTTTGTTTCAAGCCATCATGCACTTTGAGGACGAAGCCGCTGCCGCCAAAAGTAAAAAACGCCGTGAGTTTGGCGCCCATTACACCAGTGAAGAAAATATTCTTAAAGTGATCAATCCCTTGTTTATGGATGACTTGCGTAAGGAATTTGCAAAGTGCGGTAAAACCCCCGCCAAGTTAGGCGCGTTTCATAACCGTTTGGCTGCTCTTAATTTTTTTGATCCGGCTTGTGGTTGCGGAAATTTCTTGGTCATTGCTTACCGCGAATTACGCTTGTTGGAGTTGGAAGTTATTCAGAAGCTGTTTGGCAACAACCTGACCGCCCAGCTGGATGTTGATACGCTCATCCGTTGCAATGTCGATCAATTTAACGGTATCGAAATAGACGACAGCGCCGCGCAAATTGCCACGGTCGCCTTATGGCTAACCGATCATCAAATGAATACCAAGGTGCAAAGTCTCGGACTTTATTACCACCGCATTCCCTTGGTAAAAAAAGCCAACATCGTTTGCGCCAATGCCTTGCGTATCGACTGGAATGACGTGCTTCCGGCTGAGAAGTGTAGTTTTGTGATGGGTAATCCGCCGTTTGTGGGTTATAGCTATCAAAGCAAAGAACAAAAAGCTGATCTTACCATTGTGTTTAAGGGCATGAACGGTCCGGGTGTCTTGGATTTGGTGGCGGCTTGGCATATTACCGCAGCGCGTTATATTCAGGCTAATCCTAAAATCCCTGTTGCCTTTGTATCTACCAACAGCTTGACCCAAGGCGAACAGGTCGCCATTTTGTGGACTGAGTTATTAAAACTTAATATCAAACTGCATTTTGCTCACCGCACTTTTCGTTGGAGCAATGAAGGTAAAGGCGTAGCCGCTGTGCATTGTGTCATTATGGGTTTTCATCACTCACCTGTAGGGGCGAATTTATTCGCCCAGTCCTCAATGGAAAGGGCGAATAAATTCGCCCCTACAATTTGTCGCCTGTTCGATTACGGTGACGACATTGCCGGCGAACCGATTGAAATTCAAGTTAAACAGATTAATCCGTATTTGGTCGATGCACCGACTGTACTGATTGAAAAACGGCGAAAACCATTGTGCATAAATATACCTAATATGGCTAATGGAGGCAAACCAACGGAAGGTGGACATCTACTTCTATCTGCGTCCGACGCTAATACTATCGGACAATCTGACCTGATAGCCGCAAAGTACATTCGTCCATTTCTTATGGGAGATGAATTTATCAATGGCATTAAGCGTTATTGTTTATGGCTGAAAGACAGTACAGCTCAGGATCGTAAACTATCACCTGAAATTCAACGTAGAATGTTGTCTGTAAAAGCAATGCGTCAAGCCAGTACAAAAATTGCGACACAAAAACTGGCTGAAACACCTTATTTATTTGGAGAAATTCGCACTTCGTCAACCCGATATCTTGCCATTCCAAAGGTATCGTCAGAGCGTCGTGCATTTATACCGATAGGTTATCTGGATGCCGACGTAATTTGCGGAGATAAATTATTTTTTATCCCCGATGCCAGCTTGTTACATTTTGGCGTTCTCACCAGTCACATGCACAATGCCTGGATGCGAACGACTTGCGGCCGCTTAAAAAGTGATTACAGCTACTCCAACACCATCGTCTACAACAATTTCCCGTGGCCGCAAACCATCAACCCTACTCAACAAGCAAAAATCGAAACCGCCGCTCAACTAATTTTAGATGCCCGTACTGCTGAAGAAAACAGTTGTGCCGAACAAGGCCAAAAATGTTCACTCGCCACGCTCTACGCCGCTGGTAATATGCCAACCGATTTATTAAAAGCCCACAACGCTCTCGACAAAGCCGTCGATGCCGCCTATGGTTACAAAGGCGGTAAAGACGATGCTGCACGCGTCGCTTTCTTGTTTGAGCAATACCAAAAACTAATTGCCCAGCCCCAAGCTAAAGTAACTAAAGAACCAAAAACATCGGCTAAAAAACCAATGGCTGAGCTGAGTTAACCCGACGGAACTACCTATTAACCGCTATCTTCAAGGTGATATATGACTAAAACAACCGATTTATCACAACTGGATTTAAACAGCACCTACACGTATGCTGATTATTTATCCTGGCAGTTTGATGATGCCATTGAGCTGATTAAAGGCAAAATTATGGCGATGAGTCCTGCCCCAAGTTCCGAACATCAGAGTATCGTTACTAATTTGGGTGGCGTACTGTACAATTTTTTTTATAAAAAACCGTGTAAGCTATTTTATGCCCCCTTTGATGTGCGCTTGTACGACCGTAAAAAATCCATCGTCGCCAATATAGATATTTATTCCGTCGTTCAGCCTGATCTCTGCGTGATATGCGATAAAACCAAAATTGATAGTAAAGGTTGTTTAGGTTCGCCGGATTGGGTTATAGAAATTTTGTCTCGGGGTAATTCCAAAAAAGAAATGCAGCTCAAATACCAACTCTATCAAGAGAGCGGCGTTAAAGAATACTGGCTGGTTTATCCCGGTGAAAAAGCCGTCCATCAGTTTGTCTTGGATGATCAAACCGAAAAATACCAACTGCTTGCCATGTACTCTGGCGAAGACATCGCTACTCCGCAGTTATTTCCTGATTGCCAGATTGATCTGCGCGAAGTGTTTGAAGATGACAGCGAATAAATATATAACCAAACGTTTGGTTAGCTCGTTCCCAAGTTGGAGCTTCACTGCCATTAAGTTAGTGGAATGCAGTATGCCACGATAATCGTGGCTAAAGCCCGCAACGCACACGATAAAGCTGTTGATGCCGCCTACGGTTATAAAGGAAGCAAAGCGAACGCGGGGCGGGGTTTGCAACCCCGACCCAAACGTTTAATATTTACCGTTATACAAAAAGTTTGCGTTAGGCATCTATAGCTGTTTAATGCAGGCAGGGTAAAACGTGAGTAACGGGGTTGCAAACCCCGTCACGCTGGAGCTATTAAAGCTCAATATCAAATTACATTTTGCTCGCCGCACGTTTCATTGGAGTAATGAAGGCAAAGTGGTTGCCGCTGTGCATTTTATCATTATGGGTTTCGCAGTTGTAGAGACGCGATTAATCGCGTCTCTACGGTTTGCCGACTGTTCAATTATGGCGACAATAGTGCGGGCGTGCCGATTGAAATTCAAGCCAAACAGATTAATCCGTATTTAGTGGATGTTTCGACTGTGCTGATTGATAAATCTAGTAAACCTCTGGATTTAAATGCACCTAAGATGACGAATGGTAATAAGCCTGCCGACGGTGGACATTTATTTTTATTCCGGGAAGAAACGGATATGATTCGCCAAGTCGATCCTATAGCAGCAAAATATATTCGTCGATTTTTAGGATCGGAGGAATTTATTAACAATCTGTCTCGTTACTGTCTGTGGCTGAAAAAAAGCACTGCACAAGATCGTAAACCATCGTCTGAAATTCAGCGATGTATGGAAGGAGTGAAAGCTATGGGTTTGGCCAGCCCAAAGTTGCCCACTAAAAAACTGACGGAAACCCCCTATTTGTTTGGTGAAATTAGCCAGACTGATTAGCCCTATTTAGCAATACCTGAAGTATCTTCAGAGCACAGAACTTATATACCGATCGGTTATTCAACGAACCAAGTAGCCAGTATTAAGCTTTATATGATACCAAACGCTAATTTATATTATTTTGAGACACTTACTCCTGATCACCAGGCGTTTATCATTCCACGCTATCTGCGCTCAAGGCGTTATCCTTAAAACACCATAATTCTTAATTAATACACTTGCATTCATACAGTAATGGTGATTTAATAAGCACCATGAAATCAAATACTGACAAAACTATAATAATCCCCGGTTATCCCTTAGCCGATCTTTGCGTGCTGGCCGATTTAACGCCCAGAACGGTTCGTTACTACGTCCAAATTGGACTGGTGGATCGACCAGAGGGAGAAACCCGTGCCGCCCGTTACGGCCCCCAACATTTGGAACAACTGCTGTTAATCAAAAAATGGACGGCGGCGGGTGTATCACTGGAGCGAATACGCGACTTACTCAAGGGAGAGCAAGCGCCGATACCGCCAAGATCAAAGGCAGTAGGTTCTATCGAAGTATGTAGCCATTTGCTGGTTGCTGATGGCATTGAAGTAGTTATTGAACCCGGTCGTGCCGGGTTGTCACCTGAACAAGTGCGCAGTTTTATAAAAGGGGTAATGGCGCTCTATGCCCAAATCAATGACGGTCAAACTGATCCCGCACAACAACCAGCAATTCAACCAGAAGACTAGAGAAGGTAATACAATGGAACAGCTTACAGATGCATGTTTGCAAACACAAAATGGTCAGCCTTTGATGTTGTTGGGGGTTAAATTGACGGGTGAAATACGCGGCTTATTGTTCGAGGCGAGCGTTAAGCAGCTTTTTTGTAATCCTGCCGACAACAATGTTGAAGTGATCTACACCTTTCCCTTGCCATGGGGCGCGGTATTGCTGGGTATTGATGTTTTGTTGGGCGAACAAACGCTTTCCGGTGTGATTGTCGAGAAAAAACAAGCTGAAGCAAGTTACGAAGAAGCGCTTTCCGAACGCAATACGGCCATCATGCTGGAGAAAAATCATGATCAGAGTTATAGCCTTAATTTGGGTAATCTCGCGGGCAAAGAAAACTGTATTATCACCTTGCATTATGCTCAGACCCTGCAGTTTGAGCAGCGCGGACTCAGGTTGCTGATTCCTACGGTTATCGCCCCTCGTTATGGCGATGCCATCCATGGCGGCGGACTGTTACCGCATCAAGTATCACCCCATAGTTTTCTGGCCGATTATCCTTTTGAAATCGAACTGAGTCTTTATGGCGATCTGGCACAAGCACGAGTAGCTTCGCCCAGTCATCCCATAAGTGTCGTCCACAGTCAGAATCAGGCAGAAAAGCGATTGATTGTGTCATTGGCCCGTGAAGGCGCACTGGATCGTGATTTTATTTTGGTAGTCGATCAATTGACCCATGACTCCCAAACTGTAGTGGCACGGGATTTTGTCGATTCGGCTACTGTTGCGGTGCTGGCCAGTTTTTGCCCCCGGCTTCAAACCAGTGGGCCAACCATGACAGCGGTCAAAATTCTGGTAGATTGTTCCGGTTCCATGGAAGGCGACAGCATTGACGCTGCCAGACGTGCGCTGCAGGCTATCGTGAAGCAATTGGCCGACAGAGATAAATTTTCATTGTCACGCTTCGGTAGCACCGTCGAACATCGTTCACGCGGCCTTTGGAATACGACAGAAACGACGAAATTAGCCGCGCAACGCTGGGTGGGTGCTTTACAAGCCGACCTTGGCGGTACCGAGATGGAAGCGGCGTTGTGCTCTACGTTTGCGCTTTCCCAAACCGTGAGCAGTGATGTCTTGATTGTCACGGATGGTGAGATTTACGCTATTGACAGCACCATCGAATCGGCACGCAATTCCGGGCATCGTCTTTTTGTCGTGGGTATCGGCAGTAGTCCTGCAGAAAGTCATTTGCGGCGGCTTGCCGAAGCGACGGGGGGCGCTTGTGATTTTGTCGCGTCCGGGGAAGCTGTTGAACCCGCCGTATTGCGGATGTTTGCCCGACTGCGTTCACCTCGTTTATCCGAGTTGTCGCTGGCGTGGCCCGACAATAGTAACCCCTTATGGGTTTCACCACTGAGTGCGGCGGTATTTGATGGCGATACTATTAATGTATTTGCACGACTGGCACAGCAACCAAAAGGCGAGGTGCGTTTGCTGGGCAAGCGTTCCGCAGAGGCGGCAACGGAAGTCATTGGTCGTGCTCTATTCAAAAATACTTTAGAAAATACAGATAGCGTCTCCCGAATGGCTGCCTCCGTCCGTTATCAAACAGAAGCACCTGAGTGCCAAGTCGTTGTATCATCTGAAGCGACCCAGTTGGCGGTTGCCTATCAATTGGTGACAGACACGACCAACTTTATTCTTATTCATGAGCGTAGCGAAGACGAAAAACCTGCCGACATGCCAGAGCTACATAAAGTGGCTCAAATGATTCCGGCAGGATGGGGAGGGACTGGTTCAATCAGGTTCTCAATTCAGGCGTTGGACCTGCTGGAATCAAGTGCCTGCTTACCGGCATCCATGCCCAGACTTAAGCAACCCATACTTCGAGAATCTTCTATGGCTTATCTCGATTTACCCGTCTTTCTGCGAAGAGGTGAATCGGTCGATCTGTACGATGCCCAACCGGCCTTCCCGGAATTCGAAAATGATACGGAATTGACGCCGCTGGACATCCATGAATGGTTGCTTAAAACCCCGAAACGTCGATGGCCAAAATCTTTCCTGGGACTGGTTCGTATTGGCCTTGGCGCTTGGATCGTTGATTGGCTTGAGCTGTCATTGGCGAACCAAGACAACAAGCTTGTTTCAGAGTCGACAATTGTGGCCGCTTTCTTGTATGTGATGTCGCAACCAAACCTGTTTGACTCCACCACTGAAGCAAAGGGCTGGTCTCAACATTTAAAAGATGCAATACTTCAGCTACAGAAGGTGAATACCGGCAAAGCAACTACCGGGATTGATGTCGAACAAGTGGAACGCATCATGGCCTCGCTTGCCGGTATGACCGCCGATCACTGGCCAGATCAGGTTTACGCCCTGAGGGATTTGGAAGAAATCTACCCGGTGTCCATTGAATGAGTAGCCGAGCTCTTAAGGCAGGGATTCGTTAGTTCAGGCAGCAAAAGCGCCCTGTTTCGTAAACCCCAAAACCATACCGGAGAAGGTCAATAATGCCCGTTCAACAAGTACTGCTAGACCAACGCGTACCCGTCAAAATCTGGACTCATGATGTCGATGAACGCTCAAAGGAACAGTTGACCAACATTGCCGGTATGCCTTTCATTCATCATCATGTCGCCGTTATGCCTGATGTACATCTGGCATAGGTGCCACTATCGGTTCAGTTATCGCCACCCATAAAGCCATTATTCCGGCAGCCGTGGGGGTCGATTTGGGATGTGGAATGGTCGCGGCCAGGTTGTCAATTACGGCTAATGATCTTGACGAGAAGTCTTTGAAGAAAGTTTTCGATCAAATTACCCGTGATGTGCCGGTAGGTCGTGGACAGCATGACGATAACCGTGTGCTGGTGGCTGCCGCGAAACCGTTTGAAGCAGGCTTGAAAAGTCTGACTGACCGACATCCGGAACTTCTTAAAACCTTTGGCAAGTTTTCCAAGTGGACCAACCAGATGGGTACGTTGGGTGGCGGTAATCATTTCATTGAAGTTTGTCTCGACGAAGCGGATCAGGTCTGGGTGATGCTGCACTCGGGCAGTCGGGGTATCGGCAATGCCATCGCTGATCACTTTATCAAACTGGCTCGCAAGGATATGGAGCGCTGGATGATTCAGTTGCCGGACCGGGATTTAGCTTATTTCCCTGAAGGAACCGAGCATTTTACCGACTACGTTGAAGCGGTTCATTGGGCCCAAGAATATGCCATGCAAAATCGCCAGTCGATGCTCGAACTGGTTTTGTCTGCCTTGGCACGCCACCTCCCGCCTTTTGAAGTCACGACTGAAGTGGTTAATTGCCATCATAACTATATCGCCAAAGAACATCATTATGGTTCTGATGTATGGGTGTCCAGAAAAGGTGCCATTCGTGCGCGGATCGGTGATATCGGCATTGTTCCAGGCAGCATGGGTGCTCGCAGTTACATTGTCGTGGGCAAAGGCAATCCGGACAGCTTTAATTCGAGTGCTCATGGTGCCGGACGTCGCATGAGTCGAACTGCAGCTGAAAAATGCTTTACCGAAGCGGATTTGGTCGAACAAACTGCCGGTGTTATTTGCAGGAAAGATAAAGGCGTGCTGGACGAAATCCCCGGTGCTTACAAGGATATTGATCAAGTCATGGCGGACCAAAACGACTTGACCGAAATATTGCATAGTCTTAAGCAGGTTGTTTGTGTGAAAGGATAAATAGTTGGCATGAGTTTTTATTACATTTCAAAGCATGAGCACGATATGAATTTTATGCCTGTAGAACAACATCCTATATAAGGGCAACATAGGAGTACTTGGAAACATTGGATTTGTTAATAATATTTACGACCAAAAATAAAAATCGCCTATCATAGTGACCAACAGTAACGACAGCAGTCACATTAAGTTGTTTTTTTTATGAGGGTTTTATGAAGCATTTGTTATTATTTATGATGTCTATCATGCTGTTAAGTTATGGTCATCATGCGTCTGCCCGCAAGCAAATTAAAAATCCTCAGCAAGAAACCTTGCAATGTACCGCATTTAGCCCTTATGTTGGACAATTTAATCCTAATTATGGAGCGCATCCCTCCAAAGAATTAATTAGTGAGTTATTGGACACCCTCATTAAACAAACGCCTTTTCGTTGCATCATGACTTACGGTGTTCTTAACGGATTGGACGCTATTTTTACAGCGGCTGAAGCACGACATATTAAAGTTATTGCCATTCTCTGGCTGGATCATGACTTGGCGGTTAATTCTCAATCGATTGTTAAAGGCATTGAAGTGGCTAAGGCCTTCCCTAAAACCATTATAAAACTAAGCTGCGGTTCCGAAGTAAGAACCCGTCACGCTTATGCGTTTGATGGTGAAATCACTCGCTGTATTGATGCCTTACGCAAAGCCGGTGTAACTCAACCGATTACTACGATAGATACTTGGTGGGAATGGTGCAATCGATCCTTGACCTGTGCGCAGACCGGTTTTGGAGTCCAGGTTGACTGGATAGGTATTAATATATTCCCTTGGTGGGAAAACAAATTTTCTGGCCGCCATACCTGCACACCCGCAGATAAGGCCGCTGACTATCATCTTGCACGAGTCGAAGATGTTCATCGAACCTATCCAGGTAAAGAGATGATAGTTACTGAATTTGGCTGGCCCAGTGGCCCCGAAGGTGCGTCTGAAATAAACCGTAAAACTGGAGAGCATTGCGGTATTGCAAGCAAGAAAAACCAATCGCTAGTCGTTGAATCAACCTTTAAAAAACTGGCTAAAAATAACTGGTCAGGAGTTGCATTTGAAGCGTTTTCAGAAAACTGGAAACCCGATGAAGAAGGTAATTTTGGCAGTTATTGGGGAATCTGCCTTGGCAAAGCGCCTTATGATTGTCCCAATAAATTAACCATCCGTTGATAATTTTGGTGATTTTAATAAAATACCGTTTTATCAACGCGCGTCATTTGATAGAATACCGACTTACAAGTGCTTATGGACGCTAACTGAATTTATTACTGTGTAGCCAACGAGCTGTTTTTATCAATTGTATAATTAAATTATGCACTCCCCTTTGTTATATTTACCAGTGAATGTGGATTATTTTTTACTTAAAAACTCTGCAATCGCTTGTAATCGTCAACTAACCCTGAAAAATCCTTTATTATTCATTTAATTGCCAGTTGAAATAACTTAAGCTCGCTATCTGATAGTGAGTATACACCCGAAACATAACCTATTAGAGACCCTCTTTTTAAATGAATACTGTGAAATCGATACTACTTATTTTGATGCCTGTCTGGTTGTTGATGGTGCCTGCATCCAGTTATGGGCAACATGCCGCCATAATAATCGACGCGGATAACGGTAGTGTATTGCACGAAGAAAACGCAACTCATTCATGGTATCCCGCTTCGCTCACCAAAGTAATGACGCTTTATATGGCTTTTGATGCGTTACAAGCGGGGCAAATTCATCTTTATGATACCTTAAGAGCATCCCGACACGCCGCTCTCCAGCCGAATAGCAAATTGGGTCTGAGACAAGGGGAGACATTAACTGTACAAGATGCAATTTTAGCCCTTATTACTCGTTCAGCGAATGATGCGGCTGTGGTTTTGGCTGAACATTTGGGCGGTACTGAAGAAAGTTTTGCTGTAAAAATGACTTCCAAGGCGCATTCCTTAGGTATGTACGATACGCATTTTATGAATGCAACCGGCCTTCCCCATCAATGGCAGGTAACGACTTCCCGTGATATGGCCATGCTTGCCTGGAAGACGCAACGAAATTTTCCTAACTATTATCCCTATTTTTCTACACATACTTTTAATTTTAAAGGCCGAGAACTACGTGGGATTAACAAATTTACTGCCAGCTATCCCGGTGCAGAAGGCATGAAAACCGGATTTACTTGCGGATCTGGTTACAATCTTATTTCCACAGCCAGCCAAAATGGCAAGCATCTAATCGGTGTCATATTGGGTGGAATGACCAGTCCGGAGCGTTATCAGTTAATGATTAACATGATGAATGATGGTTTTGCCAACCGATTTAACCCTTATCCGGTTAAAAATATCAGCACCATGGCAACCAGTTCCGCCGGCATACCTCCCTATCAACTGGGTTGCGGCAATGCAGCGCCGACAACGATTGGTTCAAATGATAATGATACTCCCCGGATTGCAGGTAAAAGCATGCGTGTCAGTCACAGTCGCCACCTAAACAGTAGCAGACCTGTTAAAAATATCAAACATGTCGATAAGAGCAAGTCCTACGCAAAGAGTAAACCGGCCAGTAAAAACAAACACGTCATCAAGACTTCGTCGATTACCAAGAGCAAAAAGAGTGTCAGCAAAACCAAGCCTGTAAAAACACACTATCATCACTCTTAAATAAAAATAAAACAGTTCTGATTATCTGCAAAATTTATTAGATGACTGCACAGTTAAACCACCACAGATTCGCAGATTAAACTTATTTATAATCTATGGATTTGTGGCTACTTTTACCGTCAATATTTTTTTGCGGGCTGTCCTTAAGTTGGAAGAATTGTTATCTATCAAATTGCTCAGCTTAAAATTTAAAACCAGAATACTCTAATCTTCTTGGCCTTCCATGCAACTTGTTAAAGCAAATCGCATAATCAAAAGTGTCATCATAACGGGATACAACATAAAATTTTGCCGCAAGCCCAAACTGCCTAAAACACCAACCATTAAAATCCAAGACTGTAACAGGTTTTTTTTTGAATAAGACCGCATAAAACGAAAACTTTCCTCATCAATTTTATGCCGCTGACCGATAAAAAATAATGAAACGAAGGCCGTAACAAGCGCAAAAAAAAGCGGGTAGAAAAAAAATATCGGTGCATCCTCTTTAAAAAAAGGCTTCCAATAAGCAAACCAAATTAACAGGGTACTGCTTGAGAAAATGTCATACCAGATTAATATCCACCTTTTTTTGAACACACCCCCCAAAATACTGATAATAGCGACACCTAAACCAACATCAATTAATGGCGGTGCCATAAGCAGACTTTGGAGTGAGCTGGCATTTTGTACCATTAAACACAGGGCAAGGCTAAAAACAATAAAAAGAGGCATGGCAGTCCGTTAAATATTCGTAAAAAAAATAAAATAATTGCTTAAGATAGCGCTCTCAGGTCATGGTTGTATTTGTTAAACTATCTGTATATAAAGACTACAACTTAACAAAAAGACAGGTAGAATAAGGCCTAACAGCTATTATCGACGCATTATACACAAGCTTATACACAGTAATTGTGGAAAACATTCTGTGTGCTTAATGGCCGTCACTTGTTTTTGTCTATCAGAAACATAAAAGAAATTGATATAATTTATATTTGAGCGTTAAATAACAAGCTTATTTTGCTATGAAACGGGCTCAACGGGCCCCATAATCAAATAACGAAACTACAATATTAAAGCCCTGCGTGTCTCGTACACACATAGCGTAACGCTAAATAATAAAAACATTAACAAACCAGGAAAAGATTAATCATGAGCATGCAAAAACCTACCCTCCATACACCGCTATTATTGAGTAGCCTGGTCGTCTCAATTACACTGGCAGGTTGTGCGTCAACGGCAACGACAGTGCCTGATCAGAACGATCCTTGGGTAGGCTGGAACCGAGGGACTCAGACATTTAATGATAACCTCGACAAAGCTATTGTAAAACCACTGGCACAAGGCTATCAGTGGATAACTCCAGATTTTGTCAATGAAGGTGTAACCAATTTTTTCAGTAATATTAACGATATTGGTGTAACAATCAATGACTTGCTACAATTTAAAATGACGCAAAGTGGAATGGATGCCGGTCGTTTCTTGATTAACACAACCGCAGGTGTTGCCGGTTTTGTTGACGTAGCAACAATGATTGATTTGCCCAAGCACAAAGAAGACTTTGGGCAAACATTAGGGTATTGGGGCGTTCCATCAGGCTCTTATCTGGTATTACCCTTCTTTGGGCCAAGCTCACCCAGAGATACGATTGGACTGGTAGGCGATGCATTATTTAATCCTCTGACTTATGTTTCCATATTTGGAGGTGCGGCAGCTAGCGCAGCCACAGCGGGCTCAAAAGTTATTGATGTCACTGATAAACGAGCGCACTTAATGACGACTGAAAAAATCGTTAACGAAGGCTCTATTGATCGTTACGATTTTATTAAAAACTCTTATGAGCAAAATCGTGATTATCTTATCCATGACGGCAATCTTCCCGATGACACTGATCCAGATCTGAATGATGAGAGCTCTGAATCCGGAACAACTAAAGGTTCCAGTAACGGGAAAAATACCACACCATCCCAACCCACTAATAAAAGTGCAGACAGCATTAATAAACCCGATGCTTCAAAACCATCTTCCAGCGATAAAAAGCCCGCTCATTTTCTGAAATTAACAGAACCCAAATAAACAATGATATTGGCTTCATCTTCCTTATAAAAATTGCAATAAAGACACGCAGTCGTTACATTTTAAATTGAACGGTTCGTGTCTTTATGATGTTAACATCAAGGAATAAAATAGCCGTTTACTTATTACAGTTTCTGCTCATCAACAATAATTTTTTGCAGTATCTAATCATCAAAACAAGATGATGGTTAATCTTGTCAAATAGAATATGGTGAATTATTAAGCTGGAATATTTTTTATCATAATTTCCGCTTTAAGATGAAAAATTATAACAGCACTTACCTGTTGACCATTCCTAAAAAACCAGTATGTAGGCTTGGGCTTTGAAAATATTCCATTTACTATTTTACCCTAACATCCCGAAGCACATGATATGCAGATTTTTTTAGGCATTAATTAATATAAATCTGCTATAAACGGCTAGTTTTTTCTATTAAACAGGTATTTCTAATGCTTGTTGTTCTATTACATGCCAAAATATACCTTAATCTTAAGCGTTAATTCGAGAAACCATGAAAATTGCTATTTTGTCCCGCAACCCTAAACTCTATTCAACCGCTCGCTTGGTTGAGGCCGCACAAGCTCGCGGACATGAGGTACGGGTTTTGGATGTTTTGCGTTGCTATATGAATATTACGTCGCATAATCCATCCATCCATTATCGGGGAGAAGACTTAACCGGATTTGATGCTGTTATTCCAAGAATTGGTGCTTCCGTAACATTTTACGGCACAGCTGTACTCAGACAATTTGAAATGATGAATGTCTTCCCTCTCAACGAATCGGTGGCCATATCACGTTCAAGAGATAAATTACGCTCAGTCCAATTACTGGCCAGAAAAGGAATCGGCTTACCTGTAACCGGTTTTGCCAACAATCCAGATGACATTCAGGATTTAATTTCTCAAGTCGGCGGAGCACCCTTGGTGATTAAATTATTACAAGGTACTCAAGGAATCGGTGTCGTATTGGCAGAAACCCATAATGCCGCTGAAAGTGTTATTCAAGCTTTTATGGGGCTAAATGCCAATATTATGGTTCAAGAATTTATTAAAGAAGCCGGTGGCAGCGACATTCGGTGCTTTGTAGTCGGGGACAAGGTTGTCGCATCGATGAAACGTCAGGCTTCAGAAGGCGAATTTCGATCAAATCTGCATCGTGGCGGCTCAGCGGCTTTAATACGCCTGACACCGGAAGAACGTTCTACTGCCGTGCGTGCAGCAAAAATAATGGGGCTGAATGTCTGTGGCGTTGATATGCTGCGTTCAAATCATGGCCCGGTGATTATGGAAGTCAACTCATCACCGGGCTTAAAAGGTATTGAAGCTGCCAGTGAAAAAGATATTGCCGAGTTGATTATTCAGTTTGTTGAAAAACGTTTTGAAACCATGGAAACGGCAAAAGATAAATCACCTACCCGTACCCGTACTCGCGGCAAAGGTTAATTATTTGTATGGCCGGTATTATTAATGGCCGCTCCTAAAGCCTGAATTAAAGATTATTAAGGCCATGATGTCCTTTAATAATCTTATGGTATTTAGGTAGTACTCAGAAAATAACCACCAGAATCAGCTTGGGAATGTGCATGAAATAACCTCGGCATCTTGCGCCCTCTCCCACAGGGAGAGGGTTGAGGGAATATAATGGTCAAGTATTTCATGCACTTTCCCTAATTCCCACGCAGGAGCGTCAATGCCATTAAGTTAAGCGAAAGTTGTTTAAAAAATGGGAGTGCAATCGCTTCAGCTATTGCCTGTAAAAACAGCTAAAGCGGTTTTATACTCCAGATTGTATGCTTAAATTAACTTAACGACATTGACTGATGGTTATTTATTGCCAATTACCTTAGGCGTTATTTACCCCAAAGCACTCACAATCGCATTACCCATTTCGACTGTTCCACAGGTAGATTGTGGATTAAGGTCTTGGGTAACATACTTGCCCTCATTAACGACTTTTTCAACAGCTGTTTTAATACGCTCTGCAGCTTCGGTTTCGCCCAAATGATTTAACATCATAACGCCGGCCATAATAACGGCAATCGGGTTAGCCAGATTTTTTCCGGTAATATCCGGAGCACTGCCATGCACTGCTTCAAATAGAGCAGCATCATCACCAATATTGGCACCTGGAATCAAACCCAGCCCACCGACCAGACCTGCTGTTAAATCCGACAAAATATCACCAAACATATTGGTAGTCACCACTACATCAAATTGCTGTGGATTCATGACCATGTGCATACAAGCGGCATCTACGATTTTCTCGTCAAACTGAATATCAGGATAACGCGCGGCGGTTTCTCTGGCAACGTCCAGAAACAAACCTTGGGTATATTTTAAAATATTGGCTTTATGACAAACCGTTACTTTTTTACGATGATTATCCCGTGCATATTTAAACGCATACTCGATAACACGTTGTGAAGCTACCCGGGTAACGACCGCCAAACTTTCGGCAATATCTTTTTTAGGCGTCAGATAATGCTCAAGTCCTGCGTAGAGTCCTTCAGTATTTTCCCTGACAATAACAATATCAACATCTTCGTAACGCGTTTTTATGCCTGGCCAACTTTTAGCCGGACGTACATTGGCATACAGTTCGTATTGCTGACGCAAGGCTACATTTATACTTCTAAACCCGGTTCCCACAACAGTCGTCAATGGGCCTTTAAAGGCCAAACGGGTTTTATCAAAAGATGCCAGGGTTTCATCAGGCAACGGCGTGCCGAATTTTTCAAAAGCCGCCAACCCCGCATAGGCTTCTTCCCAGTGAATTTTTACGCCTGAGGCATCAATAACTTTTACGGCCTCATCCATAATCGAAGGACCAATACCATCACCTTTTATCAACGTGACCTTGTGCATAATTATCTCCACAGTTTAATTAACACTCTCGCCAAACAGCGGGAGTGATTCTTTATATAGCTTTAAGAAGGGGCGTGAACCCAGGCATTTTAATCATCACATTAAGCGATATCGGGTCACAATAGGAATAATAACAAAAAGGCAATATTCACGTGATTTTATTTCATTTCTAAATAAGCTCCGCATCCCCAATAAGATCAACCTTGACCTTGTCACCCGCTTTAACACTCTTGCATTCAGTGGGTAAAACGATATAACAATTAGCCTGGCTCATGGAACTAAGTATATTTGAAGCTTGCTTGCCCGAGGAGGCCACAAAAAATTCGCCGGTTTGATCTTGGGTTAAAATACCTCGCTGATAATCTTGTCGCCCCGGCGCTTTTTTTAGCGGCGTCGTACAGGTTGCTGTTAATTGCAACGATTTTGCTTCCGGTGCACCGGACAATTGCCTAAGTGCTGGTGCGACCAGGTATTTAAACGTGACAATAACGGCCACCGGGTTACCGGGCAGTCCAAAAAAACAACAGTCACCTATTTTTCCAAAAGCCAACGGTTTTCCGGGTTTTATCGCCAGCTTCCAGAAATTGACATTGCCGCAGCGCTCCAGTATTTCTTTAACATAATCAGCTTCACCTACTGACGCACCACCGGTAGTAATAATGACATCATGATTTTTTGCCGCCTCTATAAAACTTTCCTCCAACAATTGCCTGTTATCAGCAATCACGCCCTTATCCGTTACATGGTAGCAGGCATTGGTTAACAGTCCGCTTAAGGTGTACCGATTACTGTCGTATATTTGCCCTGATGCCAAGGGCTGACCCAGCTCCGTTAACTCATCGCCCGTTGAAAAAAAGGCTATTCTTACCGGCCGTTTAACAGTCACCTCATCAATTCCGGCCGAAGCCAATAAACCCAGATCAATGGCATTCAATTTTTTTGGATGGGAAAAAAGTAAGCCACCTTGCTTTACATCTTCACCCACTTGTCTGATATGTTGCTCTGTAGGCGTATTTTCTGAAAAACAGATCATTTGTCCGTTAACCTGAACGTGCTCCTGCATGACGACCGAATCAGCTTGATCGGGGACTACTGCACCGGTAAAAATGCGGATACATTGCCCGGGTTGCAACAATCCGATAAAAGGCCGACCTGCCCATGAAGTCCCTACCAGACTCAATGTAAAGGGCTGCTCATGACAAATATCCTGACTGGAAAAAGCATAGCCATCCATGGCGGCATTTCTGTCGTGTGGGCTATTAATAGCCGAATAAACCGATTCTGACAATATGCGCCCCAAGGCATTTTTTAAGGCCACTTTTTCTGATTCTTCGACGGCATTAATCGCTGCTTTAATAGCATCCAAGGCCTCTTCAATAGGCAGTAAAGGTTTCGTTTCCTGGCAACATAAGTCAATCATAAATGCCCCATGAATTGATTTAAAATAAAGGCAGCTATCATTTCAGGCTGATTAATATCAAGTTGGGTTAACGTGTCTGGCGCTTCCAAAGTAACATCAGAAGCAATGGCTATAATATTCGGATCATTCGGATACAGTAAGGGCTTGTTAAGTGAGGGGCGATGTAATTCAATTTTAGGAAATGGTTCGGCTTTAAAGCCTTCAACTAAAATCAAATCCAATTCAGATTGATCAAACAGCTTTAACTGATCGTCCAATCGAGTTTCTTGTTCTGGATTGATTTCGGTAATAATGGCTCGACGATGCGTAGATACCAGCATAACGGGCGAAGCGCCCGCCTCTCGTAAGCGGAAACTGTCTTTGCCTGGCTGATCTATTTGGAAATTATGATGGCTGTGTTTGATTAAACCGATACGCAAACCATGGTGCTTTAAAATGGGGATAGTTTGGGTCAGTAACGTCGTTTTACCGGTTCCGCTAAAAGCGGCAAAACCTAATAGGGGGACATAAGCATGTAGCATAGTAATCAATTCGTCAGACTGTTATCGAAGGATGGCTTATTCTAAGGTATTATTGAGTAGGGATCATTATTAATACGGGAGAAAACATTGATTCGAATTTATCTTATTTTGTTGCTGATCATTATTGCATTTTTTGGGTTACGCGCGTTTTTAAAAGCTTCGCCCTCGGTATTGGCTAAATATGCAAGAATTTCCTTGCTGGGTATTTTTGGCTTGACGCTGCTTTATTTAACAGCAACAGGACGTTTAAACTGGCTGTTTGCGCTGGTAGGTCTGGTTATTGCGTACCTGATCAGGTTAATGCCAACATTGCTACACTATGCACCACAATTGCAAAAACTATGGCAGGCATTTTCCGGCACCCAACAAAACACCTCACAACGTCAAAGTGAGGACAGTGCTAAAGGAAAAATGTCAGTAGAAGAAGCTTATGAAGTATTGGGTTTAAAACCAGGGGCATCGGAACAGGACATCATTGCCTCTCACCGTAAATTAATGCAAAAAATACATCCTGACAGGGGCGGCTCTGATTATTTGGCCGCAAAAATAAATTTAGCTAAAAAAATCTTGTTAAAAAAATAATAACATAATGTATTTTTACTCGTTAAAACGTCATTCTCTGATGATATTAATGGCATTGACTTCATTAAATGCCCCTGCTGCTGGATATTACGTACCCGATAAAATCAGTCACCCTAATCATGTCGATGATAAGCATCTGCAAAAAAAAGTGACAAATAATATCAACTCCATAGCTACTCAATCAAGATCAACCATTAGAAATACGCCTAAAAAACAGCCTGCCAAGAGTAATGTTTCCCAGAAAAAAGAAAGCAAAAATAGTAAATTAATTACTTCTATTGATAATGAAAAAATTTCAGCCTTAAACTTCGATTGGCCCATTAAAGGAAAAGTTTTAAAAAATTTTTCGCCATCCCGCAATAAAGGTATTGATATCGCAGGGAAGAAAGGACAGTTTATAAAAGCGGCTGAAGCAGGAAAGGTTGTCTATGATGGACAAGGCCTGATTGGTTTCGGTAAGCTACTAATTATTAAGCACAATGCTATTTATTTAAGTGCTTATACCAACAATAGTCGACTTCTTGTTAATGCGGGAGAAAGCGTAGAAAAGGGACAATCTATTGCAAAAGTGGGGGATGTTGGTATCAAACGAAGGTCTTTACATTTTGAAATAAGAAAAAACGGAAAGCCAATTAATCCGCTAAAACTTCTTCCCAAAAAATAATTTTTTTTCATTTTTTGTAAATACGTAATATTACGTAGGTATTTCCACCTATTGTGGTGATGGGTAAATCATGAAAAAATCAACCTCGATACGAACAAATTGTTATATAAAGCAGGAAAATATATTTGCACGCTAATTTTGGCGAATTTGTTTACTTCGATTATGCCAGCCTGAATGGAGGCTCCGGAGGAAAGTCATCGACATTTACCTTACTTAAAGATATTTAATGCTAGTCACCTAGGCTATTAACCAGGAAATTAATATGAATAACGTATTGTTTGACCCATCTCAAGATGAAATTGCTGTCCTGGGTGAAGAAGATTTATCTCTTGACGAAGATATTGATAGTACGGCCATACCTGAAAAAATTGAAACTATTTCGAACAAATCCACCAGCAATGGTGAATTTGATGCGACCCGCGCCTATTTAAATGATCTTAGTCGATCAAAACTGCTGACGGCTGATCAGGAAAAAACCTATGGCACTCGTGCCTTGCAAGGTGACAAAGTGGCTCGCAAAATTATGATTGAAAGCAACTTGCGTCTGGTAGTAAAAATTTCTTACCGTTACCTAAACAAAGGCTTACCTTTATTGGACTTGATTGAAGAAGGAAATCTGGGCTTAATCCGCGCTGTTGAAAAATTTGATCCTGAAAGAGGTTTTAGATTTTCGACTTATGCAACCTGGTGGATACGACAGACTATTGAACGGGCCATCATGGATCAAACACGCACCATCCGTTTGCCGATTCATATTGTTAAAGAAATGAATACTTACCTTAAGGCGCAGCGTCATTTGGTACAATCACTAGAGCATGACCCCAGCGCTCAGGATATCGCTGATTATATGAATAAGCCGCTGGACAAAGTTGAAAAAATGCTCAAACTCAATGAGCGGGTAACGTCTGTAGACATTCCAGGAACCAAAAATATTGACACACCGTTGATTGAATCTATTTCAGATACCGACAGTTTAACGCACGATGAGAAAATGCAAGAAGACAATATGAAAGAAAATATTGCTAAATGTATGCTTGAACTCCCTGAAAAACAGCGCGAAGTTATCTGTCGTCGCTATGGTATTTGCGGTTATGAGGAATCAACTCTTGAGCAGGTCGCCCAAGAACTGGAGGTGACCAGGGAACGAGTCAGGCAAATTCAAATAGAAGGCTTAAAAAAATTAAAAGACATCTTGCAAAGCAACGGCTTTTGTTTTGAAGCCCTTTTTAATTAAAAAAGAATGCTAACCGCTTTAGTCAGGACAAAAACACCGAAATTAGACTTGGCAGGTTTATAAAACTTGCCAGGTCTTATCCGTATTAAGTTGATAGCCCAAAAGTGGTTTGCAATGACCAATCCCGGTAATTAAAATTTTGCCCCTGTTCACGAACTTTTTTACAGGCACTGGGTGATATCTCGCCAATGACCCATTGAACGGCGTTGAATGTTCCGACCGATAAAATACCATTATCAGGAAAACCTCTATCAACAGGAGTATAAATTGCGGCGGCTCCCACATTAACATCCACAGCTTCCGACCATCCGGCATCACCGACCAGCGAGGCCTGAACAACATAACACTGATTTTCCAGCGCTCTTGCCTGACAGCCTATTTTAACCCGATGGAAACCTGCAATTGTATCGGTGCAACTGGGCACTAAAATCAACACGCACCCGGCTTCAGCCTGCTTTCTTGCCAACAACGGAAATTCGCTGTCATAACAAATGTTAATGGCAATTTTGCCGTATTCGGTATCAAAACACTTTAATTCCTGGCCGCCTTTAATCAGCCATTGTTCTTTTTCAAAACGGGTCATCATCACTTTATCCTGATAATCAAACTGACCATCAGGCATAAATAAATAAGCGCGGTTTCTATAGATTTCAGAGGCTATGCGTACCGGAAACGTGCCCCCCTGAATAATACACTGGTATTGTTGCGCCAGCGTTTTAAAAAAATTGATAAAATCATCATGCAATGATTGCATAGCCTCTAGCTGCCTGCTTAATGAGGAATAAATATCCTGGCCGAACAAGGAAGCCAGTTCCATACTGAAATATTCCGGAAACAGCAGGATTTTGGCCTCTTGTGTCGTCGCCTCGGCAACCCATCGTTCAATTTTTTGTTGATAAGCCAGCCAATTTTCCAGAAAACTGATATTGTACTGAGCCGCTGCAATTTTAACGTTCATTTTTAAGCCAAAAAGTCATCGGTTTGGGTGTTTCTTCTGCTTCATCCAGATCTTTCCATGAGTAGGTCGTTTTAAGTTCTGGATGTTTAACATAACCCCGTTTGTTCCAGAACAAATCCAGAGGAACATAATTAGCCGGGCGACGCGGATGATCTATCGGCCGCTCTACACAACAAAAAGTAATGACTTTAAAACCACCCAAGTCTTCAGCATGCGCTTCTCTTTGCTCAAAAAATTGCACGCCCAACCCCAGACCTCGATAATCCTTGTTTAAAACCGATTCACTGCAATAAAAAACGTCTTCAAGGTTGTAGCCTTGCTCAAGAAAGGGCTTTTTAAGTTGATCCGTTTCATATTGCATGGGAATGGCGGTCGAAGCCCCCACCACTTTATCGCCATCAAATGCCAATACGATAACGCTTTCAGGGGTGTCGATATAAGTTTGCAGGTATTTTTTTTCATAGTCATAATCCCCGTCGTACAAATAAGGAAAATCACGAAAGACTTCAATTCTTAAGCGTGCAAGTTCAGGAACGTAGTGCTCAAGTGCGGCACCGCTGCATCTTTCAATGCGAATAGCTTGGGTCATGGGTTTGATCAAGGTAAAAATAGCTATAATTTTAGTCGAATTACCAAAAAAGGCGCAAGTTGAAAATAATCTTTAACCTTGCACCTTTAACCTTTTATAATGTTTAGCACTGCTCAGCTTATGTAATGACATGACAGCCATAACCGCACCGCTGGTATCGGCAACCCAATCAGCGACATCTGACTCACGTCCCACAATAAACGACTGATGCCATTCATCAGATAATCCGTACAAACTGCAAAAGGCAATACTGAGTATTGCCAGTATAATAGGCGTACTCATTAAATGTTTAAAGCTGCGCCACGCCAGCAACCCCATAATAGAATAAGCACCGGCGTGGTAAAGTTTATCTTGGTACTCAAAGCCAAAATCAAAAGGCTTTTGAAGCGATGCTTGATCAGAAAGCCAATAAATAAATAAGCAATAAAATAACAATAACGTGAAATCCAGAATTTTAATCATGTATCAATCAACAATCAGTAATGAAAAATGTATTTAAATTTGCCGAGGCGTGTTTGCAGGATATCGCTATCGATGAAAAATTGGCACTAACCCATCAAGCATGGCACCTATTTGAAAATAATCAACTAAGCTTTATGTCAGAACTACCGATACTGCCGATTACTCAGGTAAGGTTTCCTGATAAGCCGGTTTTATTACCTCCGCGAGACATGCCCAAACGAAAAATTGGCTCCCCTGAAGGAGTTTCCGCTTTTTTTCATGCCATTGCTCATGTCGAATTTGTGGCTATTTATCTGGCTTGGGACTTGCTTTATCGTTTTCGAGGATTGCCCGAACAATTTTATCAGGATTGGCTAAAGGTTGCTGATGAAGAAGCGCAACACTTTGAATTAATCAGGCTACATTTAAAAATACTCAATGTGAATTATGGCGATTTACCTGCCCATAACGGCTTGTGGGATCACGCCAAAGATACTGCCGATGATTTACTGGCCAGATTAGCCATGGTGCCTCGCTGTATGGAGGCGCGAGGACTGGATGTAACTCCGGCCATCATCGCCAAATTTAAGAACGTAGGTGATGACGCCAGTGTAAGCTTGCTAGAGCGCATTTTAACGGATGAGGTCAGCCATGTAGAGCGTGGCTCATACTGGTTCAAATGGGTCTGTGAGCAACAAGGCTTTGAACCTGAAGCTAAATATCGTCAGTTAATAAAACAATATTATCAAGGGGGCAAGCCAAAAGGCCCTTTTAACCGAGAAATGCGTATAATTGCAGGCTTCTCGAATGCTGAGCTGGACTGGCTGGAAAATACAAACCTATGAACACACACAAAATTTTTGATACGCCTCTTTTGGGCTTAGGCTTTAGAGTTTTCTTTGCCTTGGCCGGATTATCGGCACTCGTTTTAATCGTGCTTTGGAATGCTATTTTTAAAGGCACCTTAAGTGCAGATAATTATTTTGCCAACAATTATTGGCATGCCCATGAAATGCTGTTGGGTTATTCGGTTGCCGTTATTGCCGGATTTTTATTAACGGCCGTTAAAAACTGGACAGGGAAACCCACATTAACCGGTGATAAATTGGCAGGATTGGCTTTATTGTGGCTTTATGGTCGCATTTTGCCATTTTATGCCGGTTTATTACCCGACTCTTTTATTGCCCTTATTGATTTTGCTTTCCTGCCGGTTTTGGCTTATCAAATCAGCAAACCCATTATGCAGGCAAAGCATTTTAAGAGTCTGATTTTTATAGGACTGTTGCTAATTTTAACACTCGGCAATGGGTTGATACATGCTGAAATTTTAGGACTATGCCAAAACACCGCATCGACTGGCATTCAACTGGTCGTCGCAACCATTATTATCCTGATTATAATTCTTGCCGGACGAGTATTTCCGTTCTTTACTGAACGCGGTTTACATGGCACTCTAATCATAAAAAATCCGTTATTGGATGCCTTATCCATAGCCTCCGCGGTTGCCGTTTTTGCTTTGCAACTGTCGGCTGTTTCGGGAACGCTTTTAGCGTTGACAGCAACTTTTGCCATGATAGTTAATACCGCACGCCTTTCTGGCTGGTACGTGCAACGCATCTGGTATGTGCCTTTATTATGGATACTCTATACAGGTTATGCATGGATTATATTGGGCTTTTTATTAACCGCATTATCCGCTTACGCTTGGGTATTACCTTCGTTACCCCTACATGCCTTTACGCTGGGTGGCATCGGCGTATTAACGTTAGGCATGATGGCAAGAGTATCCTTAGGCCATTCCGGACGGGCGCTCAGAATATCAAATACCATGGCTATCGGGTTTGTATTAATTAACCTGGCGGCCTTGCTCAGAGTATTATTACCGCTGGCGTTACCCAACTGGTACAACCTGATAATTTATGGCTCAACGCTATCTTGGCTAACTGCCTTTTCATTATTTATGTTTGTCTATGCACCCATTTTAACCAGTGCACGCATTGACGGACAAGAAGGTTAGGCTCTCTGAGTCTAAGCGAATACTACAACATACTGCCGGTTTCCAGAAACTTGATATGCATATCAAACGCATGATGTAAATCATGCGGTATGTGACCCGGTTTACAGGTTGAAAGATATTGATACAACGCCTCCTTATACAGCGGGTGCGCACAATTTTCGATAATGGACTTGGCTCGCTGGCTGGGCGACAAGCCTCTCAAATCAGCAATGCCCTGCTCCGTGATAATGACTTTGACACTGTGCTCACTATGGTCTACATGAGCGCACATCGGAACAATAGACGATATCTTGCCACCCTTGGCGATGGACGGTGCCATAAAAACAGACAGATACGCATTACGTTCAAAGTCGCCACTGCCACCGATACCATTCATTAAATCGGAACCCAACACATGGGAAGAATTGGCATGACCATAAATATCAAATTCCAAACCCACATTCAAAGCAATCACACCCAGACGTCTTATCAGCTCAGGGTTATTTGAAATTTCCTGCGGCCTGAGAACAATTTTATCGCTAAAAAAGTCCATATTATCAAAAATGGTTTGCAGTTTACCGGGCGTGATTGTCAAACTGGACGCACTGACTCCAGTGACCTTGCCACTCAAAATCAAATCAACAACCGATTCTTGCAGCACTTCGGAAAACAGGGTAAATTTTGGGATATCCGGATTTTTACCCAAGGTATCCATCACTGCATTATTGATATTACCGACACCGCTTTGCAGCGGCAAAAACTGTTTAGGGATACGCCCGGCATTAAGTTCGTTCAGTAAAAACTTTTCAACATTGTGAGCTATCAGTACACTGGTCTCATCATTTTTTGTAAATGCCTCAATTTGATCGGCTTGATGGGTTTCGACAATACCTATTATTTTAGCCGGATCAATCTGCACATAAGGCTTGCCTATTTTATCCATCGTGCCATAAAGTGGAATAACCGGACGCTTGGGCGGATTTGGCAACGTCACATTATCGGCAAACTCGGTAATTCGTGAGGAAAAATAACTATTTCTTTCAATAATTATTTTTTTTGCACGCTCCAAAAAAGTAGGAGAATTGCCAATACCCGATGTCAAAAAAACTCGGCCATCGCTGGTCACATCAACCGCCTCGATGACCGCGACATCTATCTCGCCAAAAAAGCCGGCGCGTAGCATTTGCGCAACTTCACCCAAGTGCATATCCACAAACTCAACTTCATTATTGTTGATGGCTTTGCGCATACCGGATGCTGACTGATAAGGCGCACGCCATTTAACACACTTTGCAGCCGCCAACTCATCATCAACTTGAGCACCCACAGAAGCGCCGGTAATTAACCGTATGGCAAAGTCTTCACCTTTTTCATGCAGTGCCGTAGCTCGAAGGGCCAGGGCAATGGGTACAACTTTTGGAGATCCGGCGGCGGTAAAGCCGCTAAAAGCAACCATGTCATTATTGTTAATAATGTCGGCCGCTTCTTCCGGCGTTAATAGTGAATAGCGCGTCATGATTTAATCCTGTTACCGGCAAGGAAATTGCAACAAATAGTTCGCCACACAATGCCGTTAAGTTAAGCGCAAGTTGTTTAAAAAACTGGAGTGCAATCGCTTCAGCTATTGCCTGTAAAAACAGCTAAAGCTGTTTTTACTCCAGTTAGTTGCTTAACTTGACGGCATTGGTCCGCCAACGGTTTATCGATTAAATCTGTTTATAATCGATAAATCGGTGGCAACTTTTGCAGGGGTGTATTGTTGGCGAGTCAATTAACACTTTATTTTGGCTATCAAATTAACACGTGGCAGACCTTTCAGATTTAATAAACCTGAAAGGGTCTAACTTCGGTATTTTTGTCCTGACTAAAGTGGGTAGACCTTATTTTCCAATAAAATTAGGTTTTCTTTTCTCAAAAAAGGCGGTGAGTCCTTCGTTATAATCAAGACTGTCATAGACGTATCGTCTAAGCCCTTGAATCCGCTCAAACTCATCCGGATTAATGGCATTTGCCTCACACAAAACACGCATTTCTTCTTTAATGACCGCGATGGCAAGCGGTGCTTTTTCACAGATTAGATTGGCAATGGCAAGGGTTTTACTTTCCAACTCCTCATCCGGAACAATATGGTTTAATATGCCAATCTTTAAAGCCTGTTCAGCAGAAATCGGGGTCGCGGTAAAAATAACTTCTTTCATCACATGCAAACCCGCGTCGCGAATCAAATTATGAATACCCACCACATTATAAGGAACCCCCAAATTAACCGGTGTCATGGCAAAGGTGGATTTATTACTGGCAACAACGATGTCGGTGCTCATGACCAATTCGAAAGCGCCGCCCCACACGCTCCCTTCAATCATGGAAATAACCGGTTTCGGATAGCGCTGAATGGTACGTGTAAGAATACGCAACGGGTCTTGATAACTCAGCGGCAGTGGATCACGCTTGGCCTTGGGAAGTTCACTGATGTCATGGCCCGATGAGAATACCTTACTGCCCTTGGGCGCTCGCAAAATAACACAGCGAACCTCGGGAACATTTAGCTCTGTCAAGGCGTTTAAAATATCTTGAATAAAGCATTTGCTCAACGCGTTCAATTTTTTAATATAATTAAACTCAATAATGCCGACTCTGTCTTTGAGTTCAACGCTTACAAATTCATAATTATTCATTTCAAGCCATCATAAGTTAATTTTTCAGCAATGTATTGACTGACAGTCTCTACGGCGTGTCGTGGCGAAAGCTGATTACTCTCAACACTGGCTTTGGTTTTACCATACAACTCTTTAATATCCTGAGTGTTGTAAATCATATTGATAACATTTTCCTCAATTTTCCGCTTCATCCAGCGCACATTTTGCCCCTTCCGCAACAAGGCCACTTTTCCGGCAGGCTCCAGTGTGGCATAAAATAGTTCGACAACCTCCCAAATATTTTTTATTCCCGCATTATCTCTTGCACTACACGTTAACGCAGGTACCTGCCACTCCGCATATTTAGGCTTCAAAATATGCAACGCATTTTTAAACATAGCTCTGGCAATTTCAGCCATCATTTTATTATCGCCATCACACTTATTAATAACAATAACATCGGCAACTTCCATGACGCCCTTTTTAATACCTTGAAGCTCATCCCCTGCCCCGGCAATTTGCACCAGACAAAAAAAGTCAACCAAATCGGCCACCTCAATTTCAGACTGACCCACCCCCACGGTCTCAATAAAAACGACATCAAAACCCGCCGCATCCAAAAGAAAAGTCAGTTCTCGGGTTCTTCGACTGGTGCCACCCAAATGCCCCCCGGCGGGAACCGGACGGATAAAAGCGCTATACTCCCGAAGTAAAGTGGTCATTCTGGTTTTATCAGCAAGAATACTGCCCCCGCTGATACTGCTACTGGGATCAATAGCAATAATGGCTACTTTTAAGCCACACTTGATCAAATACATACCCAAGGCTTCCAGCAGGGTACTTTTGCCAGCCCCCGGAACGCCGGTAATACCAATCCGTTTGGCTTTACCGACCAGCGGCATAATCTGATCCAAAATGTCACCGGCCAGTTTATGGTGTTTGGGGTGCGTACTTTCTATGAGTGTCATTGCCCTGGCAAGAATGGCTCTATTGCCCTTTAAAATCTCGGCGACGATTTCATCGGCACTCATGGCGTTGATCATACTTGGCTCAACAACTCCATTGCTTCACGGACACACTTAATCATCTGCGTACCCGGCCCATAGATTTTGGCGACGCCTCGTTCCAGCAAATAATCATAATCCTGTGGCGGAATCACACCGCCAACAATGACTTTAATATCTCCCCGCCCATACGCCTGTAATTTTTCAATTAACGCCGGCACCAATGTCTTGTGTCCTGCCGCAAGCGACGAAGCGCCCACAAAATGCACGTCGTTTTCTACGGCCAGCTTGGCAATTTCTTCAGGTGTGGAAAACATCGGACTCAAATCAACGTCAAAACCAAAATCGGAATACGCGCTGGCGATTACTTTTGCCCCCCGGTCATGACCATCCTGCCCCATCTTGGCAATCAGAATCCGTGGACGACGACCTTCATTGTCAGCGTAATCATCAACCAACTGCTTAACGTCATCGAACTCGCGAGCCCCTGCTTCACTATTATGATAAGCTCTGGAAATAACACCGGTTACGCACTCGCTAGGCACCAGGTACCGGCCAAAAACATCTTCCATCGCATCAGAAATTTCACCCAAAGTCGCCCGAACACGTGCCGCATCAATAGCGGCTGCCAGTAAATTCCCGCCCTCTTTGGCAACCACACGAATTTTGTCCAACGTCTCTTTAACCTCCGAACTGTTACGGGTCAGCTTGATTTTTTGCAAGCTGGCTATTTGCGCTTCACGAACGGCTTGATTGTCGATTTCCATGACATTAACGGCTTCTTCTTTTTGCAGCTTATACTTGTTCACGCCCACAATAACGCGCTTGCCTTGGTCAATCTGCGATTGGGTTTCTGCGGCAGCCTCTTCAATCATGCGCTTGGGAATACCCAGTTCAATAGCCTTGGCCATCCCCCCCGCCTCATCAATTTTCTGAATGATTTTACGGGCTTCCTGTACGATGTTATCCGTCAATGATTCAACATAATAAGACCCTGCCAATGGATCGACGGTCTGACAAATTTCAGACTCTTCTTGCAGAATAATCTGGGTATTACGGGCAATACGGGCAGAAAACTCCGTTGGCAATCCCAACGCTTCATCAAACGCATTGGTATGTAAGGATTGCGTTCCACCCAGCGTTGCCGCCAACGCTTCAATGGTGGTTCTGATAATATTGTTATAAGGATCTTGCTCGGTTAAACTCCAGCCAGACGTTTGGCTATGGGTACGCAGCGCCCTGGACTGCTCATTGCCGCCTAACTGTTCAACTGCGTCGCTCCACAGGTAACGCGCCGCACGCAACATGGCCACGTTCATAAACAAATTCATGCCGATGCCGAAAAAGAACGACAGACGCGGCGCAAAGTCATCAATTTTTAAACCGGCATTAATCGCCGCCTTAATATATTCAATACCGTCGGCAATGGTAAACGCCACTTGCTGAACACAGTTGGCACCCGCTTCACCCAGATGGTAACCACTGATGCTGATGGTATTGTAGCGGGGCATGTTATTTGAACAATATTCGATGATGTCAGAAATAAGTCGCATCGAAGGCTTTGGCGGATAGATATAGGTATTACGGCACAGATATTCTTTTAAAATATCGTTCTGAATCGTACCGGTCAATAACGCTTGCGCTACACCCTGCTCTTCTGCGGCAACGATATAAAAAGCCAAAACCGGAATAACGGCTCCGTTCATGGTCATGGAAACCGACATCTGCTCAAGAGGAATCTGGTCAAACAACACCTTCATGTCTTCAACGCTATCAACCGCTACGCCCGCCTTGCCTACATCACCTTCTACACGCGGATTATCAGAATCGTAACCACGATGAGTTGCCAAATCAAACGCAACAGAAAGCCCTTTTTGACCTGCCGCCAGGTTCTTTCGATAAAACGTATTGGATTCTTTGGCGGTTGAAAAACCGGCATACTGCCTGATTGTCCAAGGCCTGGCAGTATACATGGTGGCTTTTGGACCACGAACAAAAGGAGAAATACCAGGCAGGGAGTCGATTGTTTCTAAATTCTTGGTATCTTCAGCAGTATAAAGAGACTTGATATCAATACCTTCCAAGGTCTTGGAAACCAAATCATCGACCGTCTTACCCATTCTTTTTACTTCAGAGTTAGCTAATTCTTTCCACTGATCTAATTTCCCATCCATCTTATCGCTCCATTAAAATCTTCAATTTCATTAAATACAACAGGGCATAAACCGGTTATAGATGCCGGGAGACTGTCCGGCAAAAGAACACTTAGCCTTCTAACTCAACATGAAAGATAGCATATTTATTATGCGTATAAGAAAAAATTTTTCTTGGTGAGATTACCAAAGAGTTAGAAGGTGTAGAAAATTTTCTACCCCTACCAATGGGAACCAAGGCAAGACAGGTTAATTAATCAACATGCGTGTTAACGGACTGTCGCTAGCGACGGATAACAGCTTATCGGCATCCGTTTCGGAGCATAAATCCATAAGAACCGAGAGTTGATTCACCTGTTCTTTATGTTGTTGAGCCAGATTTTCGACGGTACTTACAACTTCCACTTCTATCAGGCTAAAGGCGGCATGTAGACCTTTATTAAGGCCTTTTAAGGCACTCTTTTGTAAAGAGGGTTGCGATTTTTTTAGAATAAAAAACGGGATTAGCCAAGTCAGTACGATTAGCAGACTGCTATGGATGGCAAAATCAACACCCAAGTAATGATTGTCCGTCATGTTACTGGTGTAATAGCCCATAAATACTTTATAGCCAACCCACGTCATGGCAGTCAAGGGCAGAACTATTTCGCACAACCGCATGCCTTTTAAAAATCCCCGTTGCAAGGCGTTGCCGGGATTAGCCAACGCCATGCGGGTTGCCAGTTCAGTTTGTATTTGCATGATGTTGGGCGCTTTCTCCCGAAGCAGCGCTGACTGTTGTTTAAACGGTAAAGTAGGTAATCCCAATTCGTCAATATTGCTAATAAATTCATCCAGCGCATCATCAAAACGGGCTTGAGCCCAGGCATCCCATAATATATGGTGGGGGCTATCCCGATGAGTCATTAAATCGGAGGCGTGTTCTGCGTAATAGACGGCAAACTGCTTTATGGGCCAGGCAAAGCCTTCTTGCAATTGCTTTGTAGTTCGCTGCCATTGTTTGTGCCACAGTACCGCTGCCTGTTGAAATATGTGTTCTGAACCTAACGATTCGGCTACCTGTTGCAATTTTTTCTGTAACTCGTTTTTCCGTACCTGCAAGCCTCTTTGTTCCAGTTGTTCAATAATATGCGCTGTTGCCAAAGCCTGTATAGTGGCTTCCAAGGCGGCAAATTCGTCTACTTGCAGCCCTTCTGCACACACTGTTTTAAAAATAACGGGCTCTACAAAACCCGCTTTATGTAACTGCCGGTTAAAATCTTCATATTGCGCTGACTGCCCTCTGTCCCACTGGTTTAACACAAACAGCCAGGCATGTCTTGCGCCTTCTGCAAGCAGTAATCGCCACGCCTTTTCATCGCGGTAACGCTCGGGGCTAACCACATAAATAAGGACGTCAATATGGGGTAACCACTGCAAAACCAGGTGCTTGTTAGGTTGCTCGGTACTGTCAAAATCGGGCATATCTATCCAGACGATATTTTTTTTACTCTCATCGTCATGTTGCGAGATATTAATTTTAGCCAGTGGTAAGGCTTCCGGAAGATTTTGCAGGGCAACACTGTGATGATGATATAAAGTTACTTCCCGCGAAGTGGGTCGTTCTATCCCTGCCCTAGCTATGGCCTTGCCTGCCAGGCGATTAAGCAAAGAACTTTTACCCACCCCGGTGCCCCCCATGAAAGCAACGATAAGCGGTCTTGCAGCACTGCCTGTTTCTACACCATAACCTGAAAACAAAGCGTCTGGGGTTCGGGTATGCAATTGACTTAAGCTCATAGCAGCATCAGCATTGATCCAGCCGGACGCGCTCGCCTGTTCAGCCCAGTGTTTGGTTTTTTCTACTAAATCAGAGTAATCGTAAGCCATGTCGCTTTTCTATAAGTTGATGTTCAGCCGCCTGTAGTTGCTCAGGAGAAATATTAAAATGCGCCTGGGTCGACAATTGTTCAGGCAGCGCCAACAGCTTTAAGCCAATACTGTCAACAAAAAGCGCTTGGTTTACCACATGCAGCTGATGCTGTTTTAGCTCATGCTCTATTTTGTGCATATAACTGCCGATGGCGCTTTCGGCTAATAACGAGGTGATTGTCAACATCGCCGGGGCAAAAATCAAATCATGCACGCCAATACCGCCCAAGTGTATCGTCAGCGCAATTGCCGCCGCATCGGTCGTTACGCGGGTGGCGCGTAAACTGTTTAAAACCAGGGGCTGTTCTTGTAGTTTGCCATATAATCGCTGTGCGGTTTTTTCAACCTCTTGCTGAAAACCCAGATGATAAATTTTTGCCGCACTACTAAAATCCTGCAAAATACCCTGTCGTTGACGGCGTAATAAACCGCTAAACTCTTTCCACCAAAGTCGTTGACTGCCCTCTTCAGCGTTATCAAGCAACTTATCTGCCAACTGAATCAATAAATGTTCAGCAATTTGATTCAATAAAATGATTTCTTGATTGCTATCGGCAACCGGCCCTCTTTTGCGCCCCAGCTTAAGCATTTTCCTTACCGGCCAAGTAAGTACCTTGCGTGCACCGGTTAAAACACCTGCCAAACCAGGGACTTCCAATAACGTCAGTAACTCTGCCAACGCCCGTTGAAAAGTTTCGTAATGACGAGGATGATTTAAGTAATCACGCTGATAATTGTCCAAGGCCTGCTTGATTGACTCATCAACCCATGCCTGCCAATCATTCAAAGCCTGATGCTCGGCAATAACCGGTTCCAGCCAGGTTTGCCAATGTTTTTGCAGTAAATCCTGTTCATAACGCATCTGGTTTTTAGCCGCGACTTTACTGGCCAACTGCTTAAGCAAATCCTGTTGCGCGACAGGCCATACCGGCAAACCTGCTTGTTTTTGATAATACAAAGGCACGATGTCGGGAAAACCGTCTTTTCGGGCAAGTTGCCATTTCTCTTTTAAGGAGTCAATCAGTAACGCTTCCGAGCCTTCGCTCAACTTGTTTAAACAAATAACCGTTGGCTGATGCAACGGTTCAAGCGCCGACATCATGTCCCAGACGGATTGATCGGCATATTTTTCTTTGCTGACCACAAGAATAATAATATCAGCCAACGCCATCGTTCTGATGACCCCTTCCCGATAAACAGCCGAATCTATTGAATCAAAATCCGGCGTATCCCATAAAACACCGTGCGGTAACAGCGCAGATGCCAACGTTGTTTCAGTTAAAGAATAACAATCATGCCGGTCTCGTGGCATCTGTGCCTGTTGCAATTGTTGAAAACGGCCAAAATAGCGCTGCAAACCACTGCAATCATCCCTATTTACGCCCAGGCAAAAACCCTGTGGATGAATGGTATAACCCGCCAAAGGACTGACCCCTGCAACATCACTATTAAGCAATACATTAACCAGTGAACTCTTGCCAGCCTGCGTCGGGCCTACGACAGTAATTTGTAACGGTTGCTTAGACAAGGCATTATTAAACTGACCTTTGCGCAGAAAAGCTTCCGTTAAAATCAGCTGATCGATGCGTTGTTGATAGTCACTTTTGCCAGACTCGTTACCCGGTTGATTTAAAACTGACTGGTAACGCTGATTTAGCAGTTGAATAAATTGCAGCATATAAGCGTGGCTCAGGGTTATAATAATTGACCATTTTACTTTGTTTGGTGATCTGGCGTTAAAATACCATAACATGAACCCGTACTTAACTTCGAGGTTATCTTTAATGAAGAAACTACCTGTACTGCTGCTTATACTCACCTGTACCACTTTACTGGCTTGCAGTAAAGGGCAAGAAATAAATGGTCATAACACCTCTACTGCTTATCGATCAGTAAAGGCACTTAAAAACCGCTTGTCTCCGGATAATCGCATTGAATTTGAAGTCTCTTTCTGGACGATTAGGGATGCAAAAAAAGATGATAAGGAATTCTTGAATGTCGTTGATGGTAAAACGCCTGAGGAAATTATTGCAACAGGCAAGGAAATCTATCAAGAACGAAAAGCAGCCGGTTTTAAAGGCTATGAAGAGTATTCTAGCTGGGAAGAAATGATTGCCAAATTTGGCAAAGAGAGAATGGATCAGGATAACCGGAAAAGCAGATCCAAAGAAGATCAAGAAAAAGATAAAGCCAATGACGTGACATACAAACTCTAAAATAAAACCCTATTTAAATAAAACTTATCGGGTTTCAAAAAATAAAATACTAAAAAAACCAGGTTTGTGTGAGTTCGTAATAATAAACAACCCCTTGTCATTAAATAATGTCCAAGGGGTTTTTTATTTTCAACGACCCGGCAGGGCCTTCTGATTGATTATTTTTTGATCTACCAAAGCAGAAACAAACTGACTGGCTTCAGCGATGGTTTGTTCCATTGCCTGAATAAGTTGTGAAATATCAATACTGATTTCAATAAACTCGTGCTGCAAAGCCGCAATAGCACGCGCATTGAGATTATGCTTTAGATACAAGACCTGATCTTTAAAAGCTGCCAACACCGGCTGAATTTTACTTTCAGCACGTTGCATCGCTTTAATCAGTCGGGCATAATTTTTTCTGGCTAACTTTAGTTGTTGCTTGCTACTGTTACGTAAAGCTCGATTAGTGTATTCATTTAATTCACTTTCCCATTCCACAAATAACGCTTCACTGACTTCTTGTATCGCCCTTATTTTAGTGCTGACCGCATCCGACTTTGAGCGGCAGAACTGATATTGTCTATTAAGCCGGTTATATTTATGTTCTAATCCTGCTTCATTAACATGCACCAGATTTTTAAAGCGCTCCAGCGCATCCTCAAACTCATCCCGTGTTTCTTTAAGACTGACGCAAGCTTGCTCAACCTGATAAACAACAATTTCCCGCTTATGCTCACCAATCGATTCTCTGGCGCTGTAATAAACAGTTCTTATTTTTTTTGAAAAAAAACGGCTGATTAAATTTAACGGTGTTGATGATTTGTCAGCTTCAGCCATTGGATATTTCTGCTTTAAAGGTATCGCATTGCGGTTTATTTTTAAATTATTATAAGCGTTTACTGGTTTATGACCAATGATAAGCTTGCTTACACCCAGCAGGTAAATAACAGCCATCATAAGTCACCTTTAATTTCACCATAAACATCCACTTAGTCGTCAGGTGTAACTGACTGTTTATTCATTGGTTTTAATGTGTTATCCCTCTGGACACAGGCTTGTCGACGTCGACGACGTCTAATTGCGGTATAATGATCAGTTATCTGCTGTTCGCTTACTATTCCATGAAAGTCATCTTAACCGAAAAGCCCTCCGTTGCTCGCGATATCGCCAAGTGTCTAAATATTAACGCTAAACGTGATGGTTATTTTGAGGGCAACGGCTATCAAATTACTTGGGCATTCGGTCATTTAGTTGAATTAAAAGAACCTGACGAATACCATCCCGAATGGAAACGCTGGTCGTTAGACGCCTTACCTATCATTCCTGAACAATTTGGCCTGAAAGCACGCGGTGATGAATCTGCCCAAAAACAATTAAATATCATCAAGCGCTTGTTTGAAGCGGCCGACGAAATTGTTTGTGCGACCGATGCCGGACGCGAAGGTGAGCTGATTTTTAGATATATTTTGGCGTGGACACACTGCTTGCAAAAACCGTTTACACGCTTGTGGATCAGTTCGTTAACGGATGAATCCATCCGCAAAGGCTTTGCCCAATTACAAGATGGCAGTGTCTATGACGGGCTTTATCGAGCCGCCAAATGCCGCAGTGAATCAGATTGGATCGTCGGTTTAAATGCGACGCGCCTGTATACCCTTAAGTTTGGTCAGCAGGGTTTATTATGGACCATCGGTCGTGTGCAGACGCCGGTGCTGGCGCTTATTGTGCAGAAAGACTTGGAGATTGCCAAATTTATTCCCAAGGATTTTTGGGAATTACATAGCCTTTATAGAGCGGCTGATTTTCAGTATATCGGTGGACGCTTTGATCAAAAACCCGATGCCGAGGCGTTGTTAAGCCAGATTGAAGGTCATGATTTTGAGATTACCTCGGTTAAAGGCAAGCGTGAATTGGTGAATCCGCCGTTATTGTATGACCTAACGGAATTGCAGAAAGACATGAGTATTCGTTATGGTTTGACGGCTGATCAAACCTTAACGTGCGCCCAGCAATTATACGAAAAAAAACATATCACTTATCCCCGTACCGATAGTCGTTGCTTAACCAACGACATGAAGCCAGGCATGAAGCCCTTGCTGGAAAAATTACGCCTGCGTTTTCAATCACAAATAGCTGCACTGGATTTTGACAAGTTGCCCTTGAGCAACCGTTATTTTAATGATGCCAAAGTCAGTGATCATCATGCCATCATTCCTACGACGACTCTGCCAGGATCATTGGACCATGATGAAGCTAAAGTGTATGAAGCGATTGTCTTGCGATTTATTGCGGCTTTTTATCCGGCTTGTGTCAAACAGATCACAACCGTATTGGGCGCCGTTAAACACATAAAATTTAAAACCACCGGCACAATTATCGAAGCGCCTGGTTGGCAGGTACTGTATAAAAACGACTCGCCCGGTCAAGCATCAAAAGGGGATGAGATAAAAATTCTGCCCAACTTTATACAGGGCGAAACGGGGCCGCATCAACCCACGATTAATCAGGGTAAGACCACGCCGCCAAAGCCGTATAATGAAGCCAGTTTATTGGGTATGATGGAGTCTGCCGGCAAAACTTGTGACGATGAAGAGCTTAAAGAAGCCTTAAAAGAAAAAGGTTTGGGTACACCAGCGACCCGCGCTTCTATTATTGAAGTGCTAATCAAACGAAACTATATCCAGCGGCAAAAAAAGCTGTTGCTCAGCACCGAATCAGGACGCCATCTTATTTCCATTATTGCGGATGACCGTTTAAAGTCGGCAGCCATGACCGGCGAATGGGAAGCCAAGCTAAAAAAAATAGAACACAACACCTACAATCCCGATCAGTTTATGGCGGAGATTATTCAGTTTACCCAGCAATTAAAAGATGAATCGACCAAGCCACTTTATGATGACAGCAAGCTGGGCGACTGCCCACTCTGCCAACATCCCATTATTGAAGGTCGGCAAGGTTATGGCTGTAGCCAATGGAAAGCGGGTTGTAAATTTGTTTTATGGAAACAGGCCTTCCATTTAACGATTACCCGGGACATGGCCTGTCAATTACTGCAAAATGGTCGAACCTTAAATGCTTACGCCATTAAAATAAATGATGACGTATTTAATGCCCAACTAACGCTGAATACCTTGGGCGAGACGGGCTACAACAAACTGCAAAATCAGCCGCTACAAAACGTAACTGACGCGCTTGCTGATTGCCCGTTGTGCAACGGAAAAATCATTGAAACCAGCAAAGCTTATAGCTGTAGTGAATGGCGCAACGGTTGCAAAGCGGTTATTTGGAAAACCATTGCGAATAAAACAATCACCCCGACTATGGCCAAAAAACTCTTAAGCAAAGGCGAAACCGGCGTTTTAAAAGGCTTTAAATCCACTAAAGGCACCGAGTTTGAAGTCAATCTAAAGTTGGTTGACGGTAAAGTTGAAATGGATTTTGCCAGTCGCTAATTTTTTCCTTTGGAGAGAATCCAAAATCAACCGATAATAGTTTAATTGTTACACAACCATGAGATAAATAATGTCAAACGTCTTTTCATTTACAGGCACTATCGGCAGAGATGCCGAAGTAAGATACGCACAGTCCGGACTGGCCGTATTAAATTTTACCGTCGCCAACAATATCGGCTTTGGAGAAAAACAACAAACCCTATGGATACGGGTTGCATTGTTTGGCAAACGCGCGGAAGGGCAATTACAAAACTATCTAAAGAAAGGTCAGCAAGTCTTTGTATCGGGTGAATTAACGCAAAGCGAATACAAAGCCAACGATGGCACGACTAAAACCAGCCTGGAACTTAACGCCAATATTATTGATTTAATCGGCAAGAAAAATGAGTCCAACCAGCCACAACAAAACTATCAGTCTTCCGGATCAGGAGCACGCGAGCAGGCACCGGCCCGGCAAACAACCAGTAACGATAACTTTGATGCGCCTTATGATGACGATATTCCTTTTTAGAGGACACCTGATTATACTTAGGTAACTCGTAAAAAATAACTACCTTATCGTTCCCACGCTCCGGCGTCACTGCCCACAGTTAAGCGAAAGTTGTTTAAAATACGGTTGAGCTATTGACTGTAAAAACAGCTAAAGCGGTTTTACTCCAGCCGCAGTATTACATTATGCAGTATTACATTATTATGTTTAACTGTGAGCAGTGGATGCATTGAGGCAATAGCCGAAACCCATCATAATGGATTCCTTATGCGATGGGTTTCGCGCTGCTCTACCCATCCTACTCATGGTTATCAACTTAAAGCGGGGCAGTGCGGGTGCGCATCCACTAAATGGTTTTGTTTGCACCACAATCTATTATTGTTTTCTATCGGATCCCTATTAGGTTTCTACTCTGGCATGGTTGTGATGCGCGATGCGCATCCTACTAAACTAAACAGTAGTATTACGAAACTTGGTGGGTGTTATTTATTCCGAGTTGCCTAAATCAAATAACGCAGAATTTTATTATGAACCATTACGAAAATAGCAAAAAACCACGGCGCGTAGCATCGGTTACTTATCTTTTAATCATGGCAGTGATTCTTGGAGGAACTTATTTATCAAATCAAAAAAAAGAATTGGCAAAAAAAGAGTCATCCCAGGTTATAGAAACCCCGGCTGTTTTTTCTGATACGTCCGTTCAAAATTAAGTGATACAGTTAGTAAACGTCTAAAAAATTGAGAGATGTCCCACTGCTTAGGAAAATATGTTAATTAATTTTACCGATGCCGATGAAACTTTATGCTGGCTTGCTATCAATGATGGGGTGATGGGGGGGATTTCGAAAAGTGGCATTAAACCATCACTTCTGGCTACCGGGCTATTTAGCGGGCAATTGTCGCTGGAAAATAACGGCGGTTTTGCCTCAATCCGCAGGCGTGCCGATAATTACAATCTTAAGGGTTCTATGGGCATCAGGCTGAACGTCAAAGGCGATGGTCGAACTTATCAGTTTCGGGTAAAAACTGATGAGCAGTTTGATGGCATCACTTACCGCTCCCTGTTTACAACCGATTCGCAGCAATGGCAGACACTCACCCTGCCCTTTGCCTGTTTTTGCGCAAGCTATAGAGGCAAACTGGTTCCAGACGCGCCGGCATTGCGTCCAGAACACATAAAACAACTTGGCTTTTTATTGGCTGATAAACAACCGGGGGCATTTTGTCTTGAAATAGCCAAAATAGAATCTTACGCAGCAACCGATGATTTGTGACGGTTTTGAACGGGTCACTGTAAAAGCGTCAATCCGCTATAAATCAGGGATAAATAACTCTGGGTTTAAAGTAAGCGGCAGGATACTTGGGATCAGATTCGTCTTGAGCTTGATCGGCTAATGTAGCATTAACAAAGACAACGATAGGCGTAAAGTTTGCTGCGGGATATTTGGGGTCGACTTCATTTTGAATCGGGTCACCAACCACTTCTTTAGCACTGTAAATGACACTGGGCTCAAAATCTGCGGCTGGGTATTTGCTGTCAGTTGCAGCGGATATATTTAGTGAATTTAAGGCAGCAACAGCCAATCCTATAACAATCATTTTCTTCATTTTTAATAATCTCCACTAATTGAAAAATCGACTCGTTTATTATTTTTAAACAATGACACAACAGAAAATAAAAGGACAGCCGTGTTAATCCGAAGTATCGAGTATTTTAAGTTATTTGGCAACTGCTTTTAGTGATACCTAACAACAGATTGGCTGGTAGCCTGCATATCATAAACATGGCCATCTGCATTTTTCTGCCCTTCTTTTACCTGACTCCACTAAACAAAAAAGATGCCCGCCAAGACGCCTAAACCATTATTAAAATAACTCAAGCCAGTTCTTTTATCGCATCTTCGGTATGAAAAAACACCTTGCCTGGCTCGAGTTGTTTAATAAAGTTGGTTTTTTTAAGCTTATCAAGTACGGGGCCTTTTGCATCTGACAGATGCAGGCTCACCCCAGAGGCTTGCAAGGCATGATTTATGTTTTCCAGCGCCTCCAAAGCAGTGGCATCAACATCACTGACCGAGGTAAAAATCAGGATGATATGCTTAATGTTGGCTTGGTGCTTTAGTTCAGCGGTAATAAAATTTTCAATGAAATTAACATTGGCAAAGGTGATACTTTCATCAATGCGCAATAATAAAAGATGCTCCCACGTTTCTACCTGATGGCGTTTGATATTACGGTAATGCCCGGTTTCTGGAATGCGCCCAACAACGGCTATGTGAGGCTGACTGGTCTTGCGCAGGTAACTGATAAATGTAAGAATAATGCCTAAACTAATACCTTCTTCAATACCCAACACCAAAACGCCCAACAAGGTTACGATTTCAGCGATGCCATCACCCCGATCATAACGCCAAGTGTGAACAATACTACCCAGCCGTACCAGCGGTATAATGGCGACCAAAATAATCGCTGCTAACGCTGCTTTGGGGATATTTTCAAACCACGGGCTAAAAAAGATCACCGCTAAAGCCAGAATGCCTGCCGCAATCAGCATCGCCATTTGGGTACGGGCACCGGCAGAAAAATTGACCATGGTTCGGCTAAAGCCACCGGCAACCGGCATGCCTCCAGAAATGGCGGTTGCCAGATTAGCCACACCCAAGGCAATTAATTCCTGATTAGGTACAATTTTTTCGCCTCTCAGGTTAGCAGTCACTTTGGCAATGGCAACACTTTCTACATAAGCAATTAAGGCAATAAAGGCAGCGCTAGGCACTAATAAACGCCATTTTTGGAGATCAATAAAAGCAAGACTTAGCGCAGGAAAACCAGCCGGTACTACACCGACAACGGCAACTTTGTTGTGCAGCGTTAAGCCAAAATAACCAACGGCAATCGTGGCCAAAAGCACCGTTAACAAAGGCCCGCATTTACTAATAGCAGTCACCAGTGATAGTTTTAATCCCGCCTTTTTGAGCAACGAAGTCAGCGGCTTTCCAAAAACTATCAACATTACCAAGGCCGCCACACCAATGAATACCGTGGTCAAATTATAGCTCAACAAATAATCCCGGTAACAAGCGCCATCAAAACCACACGAGGGGCTTTTTAAACCCGCCAGTTGCGGTAATTGACTGCCTATAATCAACAGAGAGGCGCCGCTGGTAAAGCCTGTTAATACGGGATGACTGATGAAATTAACCAAGCCGCCCATCCGTAAAAGAGCCATCAGTAGCATGATGAGTCCGCTTTCTGCTGACAATATCAACGCACTTTGCACAGGATTACCCAAGGCACTGATCTCGGGTGTATTTAGGGCACTGGCAATCATAATGGCTGCAATGGAAACCGGCCCTACGGATAAGGTTCGACTGGTGCCGAATAAGGCATACAATACCGGTGGTAAAATACTGGCGTAAAGCCCAAGTTGCGGCGGCAAACCTGCCAATATCGCGTAGGCAATCCCTTGAGGAACCAGCAAAATAGCAGTAATGATACCGGCGAACAAATCACTGTTAAAATCCTGACGTGTATAGGTTTTTAACCAACCGGCAATAGGAAAGACGACAGTTAATCGTGACAGGTTACGTTGTAAATCAGTCATTGTGTTATTTTAGCCTTGTCTCAGACTGTGGTGATGAATGATCGGGAATACGTGAACCCCTCGCCTGCTGAAGCGTGAGAACCCGATAAAGATAAAAAATAAAAGGCAAAAGGCGAAAGTCAAACTGATGTAGTTATTCAAGCCCCCCTAACCCCTCTTTTTCAAAGAGGGGAACTGAATGATTACAAACTGATTCGTCCACACCTTGTACCTTTAACCTTGCACTTGCTCTACTTATTCTTCTTCTGTAAAGCGTTTGGCATAAGATTCCAAATGCGGCATATCTATGCGATAGCCTTTAAGCATTAAATGCCAGTACATCCAGGGAAAACCGATTTTTTTACCGATCCACCAGATAAACAAATTTTTTCTGGGGTCCAATAAGGGAAAAGACGGGGTTACCTTGCCGCCATAAGCAAATTCGGCCAACATGACCGTGCTCAGTGAGGTTGTTAACGGGCAAGAACCATACCCATCGTATTTTTCCTCAACGGCTTTACCGTTGATAAGGTGCAAAATATTATCAACTAAAATGGGCACTTGTTTCCTGACGGCTGCGGCTGTTTTGGCATTGGGGGTTGATGTCGCATCGCCGAGTCCAAAAATATTCGGATATTTGTTGTGCTGGAGTGTTTTATCGTGGACATCTACCCAGCCGCCGGCATTGGCTAACGGGCTTTTTTTAATAAAATCAGGCGCACTTTGCGGCGGTGTAACATGAATCATGTCGAAGGCTTTAACGACTTGCTGCTTGTTACCTTCGGCATCCGTCATTTCAAACGTAGCGGTTTTAGCCGGGCCATCAATGGCAACCAGATTGTGATTAAAATTGGTTTTAATCCCATAACCTGCAACTACTTTGCTTAAGGCTTTGGCAAAAAAAGGAATACCGAAAATGGCAGGGCCCGCATTGCAAAACTCAATGTTAAATTTATCCAAAATTCCTTTTTTACGAAATCTATCCGCAGCCAGATACATAATTTTTTGGGGTGCGCCGGCACATTTAATCGGCATTGGTGGTTGTGTAAATAGTGCAGTTCCCGATGTACTGTTTTTGATGCATTCCCACGTATATTCTGCTGTTTCTGCCGAATAATTACTGCACACGTTGTTTTTACCCAAGGTTTCTTTTAAGCCCGCAATTTTATCCCAATCCAACTGTAAGCCCGGACAAACCACCAAGTAATCGTAACTAATCGTTTCACCCGAACGTAAAATCACGGTATTTTCATCCGGCTGAAAGGTTTCTGCGTAATTCTTAAGCCAAGTGACGGTTGGATGAATTAAATCGGCTTCATTGCGGGTGGTTTGTTTTAAGGTATAAGCACCGCCACCAATAATGGTAAAGCCCGGTTGGTAATAATGCTTTTCAGAAGGCTCGATAATGGCAATCTTAATGGTGGCGTTTTGACGACGCATGTTATTGGCAACGGAAACGCCTGCTGCGCCGCCGCCTACAATCAAAATAGTGTGGTGTTGTTGTGTCATGAATGTTCCAGTTATTATTATTTATAGTTTAAGATAAATGGCGCGATGCCCCAATGCCGTTAAGTTAAGTGCCTCTTGGCAAGATAAACCTTTGGCTGAGTGGAGCCGAAGCCGGCAATATCGCTTCGACTTCGCTCAACGAACGGCTAAACTTAATGACATTACGCAATGCTGTAAGTATTTAAAGACTTCGCGCTTGCACAGTTATGCGTGTTATGCTTTTTGCCAAGCCTCAAAACCACCCGCCATTGACAGCACGTTGTTATAGCCTAACTGCTGCATCGTCTGCGCTGCCAATGCAGAACGACCGCCAGTACGGCAATAAAGCAGCACCGCTTTGGATTTATCAGCCAATTCGGGACTATTGCCAATTTTAAATTCCAGCACCCCGCGTGGCAAAAGCAAGGCCTTATCAATATGACCCGCTACGTATTCACTCTCTTCTCGCGTATCAACCACAACAATATTACCTTCTGCCAACAGTTGTTTGGCGGTAGCGACAGTAACTTCGGTAATATGTTGCTTGGCTTCAGTTACCAAGTCTTGGGGACTGACTTCATTACGAACAGGACGCGTGGTATCGCGAAGTATAACAGCATCCTGACGTTCATTTTCATCCAAACCACAATACCGGTTGGCAGGAACTGCTTGATCGATTAACCGTGGTTTTGGCAAATTTAAATTATTCATCACTTCAATAAATTCTTCACGCGTTTTACCGGCCAGACGTGGATTGGTGGTGCGTTCCTGTTTAATACTACTGACCCAACGCTCTTGATAATCATGACCCGGATAAACCAGTGTTTCATCCGGTAAAGTAAACAAACGTTGAGTAATACAGTCATAAAGCGCACCGGCATCACCGCCCTGAAAATCAGTACGACCACAACCGCCTATCAATAAAGAATCACCGGTAAAAACCCGATCACGCCATAAAAATGAAATACTGCCGCGCGTATGTCCCGGCGTAGCAATCACTTTAATGTGCTCGTTATCGCCTAATTTGAAAATATCGCCATCCTGAATTTGTACATCGGCGGTCTCGGCACCGCAGAGTTGACTCACTGCGGTTTGTGCGCCCACTAATTGACGCAACAAACCGCTTGCCGTTATGTGGTCGGCATGAACATGGGTTTCTAGGGAATATTTCAGCTGTAAACCCAGCGCTTCCAACAAAGACATATAATCATCAATGTGGGTGTTGACCGGATCAATAAAAACCGCCTCTTTACTGATGGAATCAGCAATTAAATAGGTATAAGTCCAGGTTTCTTTATCAAATAATTGCTTAAATATCATGATGTCTCTCCGGGTGTTACTGTTAAAGGGTAAGGTTATGTGATCGCCGCAAGCAAATACGTTGAACTTGCTTATACTTTAGCAAAGCTCATGCCAACAGCATAAATCATCGTCAATCGATTGTTTTATTTGTTATCTTTATAGTTTTAATTTATTTACATGTTTCAAAGTAATGTTTCATTAAGACGCGATAATGTTTCAGTGAAACAGTATGAAACAAAAATATTTAAAAACTTAAAAGCTTATCACCACGAAGAACACGAAGTTTTTTTGTCATTTTTTCTTCGTACTCTTCGTGGTGAATAACATTACCGTCAATTTATTCCGGGAACGCCGAGTCCCGACTGGGCGTATTCACCACCCCACTTTAATCATCTAATTAACCCGAGCCGAATTGGGGCTCGGCAGTCCAGAAAAACGTCTCGCCACGAAGATACGAAGATAGAAAGAACATGACGTTTATTAGCTTTTTTATCTTCGTGCCTTTGTGTGGAATAAGATTTTTAAAACCACAACGACTCATTATCAGATTATTTAATATTCCATAATTATTATTATTATTATTTTCTACTATTATTGTTTCAGTGAGGGTGGTGCAAAATCTGGTCCCGTAATTATTCACTTGTACTCTTTAGTTTTAAAATTGAATACTGAAAATAATCACACTATCTTTATTTATTTTATTTATTTATTTTTTTAGGGGTTAATTTTATGAAAAAATCTTTGCTTCGTGTTATAGCCGCAGTTGCGGTGTTAGTACCAACTATTTCTGCAAATGCGGCGTTGTATAATTACACCGAGCAATTCGATGGCAATGGTATGCACTTTAATTTAAATTTTACCGCCGATGACACGAGCACTACTGTCATTACTACCTTTAACGGTACCGCTGATACAGATATCCTTACACTGCTTGCCCCAGATATCTATAATTTGAATGATAATCTGTTTGACCCTTCCACAATTGCCACAGAGGGAGGTTGGGGTTTTAATGGAATTAGTTTCCACAATACCGTTTCTGGCGATGATTTTAATGTCTATAATGACTTAGGGTTAACCATGACCAGTACTATGCCTGTAACAGATACATTTAACAATTTCACTTATTCCGCATCTCCAGTACCCGTACCCGTACCCGCCGCACTTTGGTTGTTTGCAAGTGGCTTAGGACTACTAACAGTCGGTTGCAGAAAAAAGATTGCTTAGTAATTAATTTTAATAAAAATCAAGTCAAAAAACCTAGCCATTCGCCAGGTTTTTTTGCCGGCAATACCACACTATTTTTGTCATTTTTTCTTCGTGTTCTTCGTGTCTCGGCAACTGCTATCTGCGTCGCCTAAAGCGCCTGCTTTTTGTGCTATCGATTGCTTGATCCGGCGCAATCTAACAAACCTCCATCGCTCAGTACCTCATGCATCAATGCAGTCGTTCGTGGTGAACAACATGACCGTCAATTTATTCCCGAAAAACGTCTCACCACGAAGTACGCGAAGTTTTTTATCTTTTTTTCTTGGTGCTCTTCGTGTCTCGGCAACTGCTATCTGCGTTGCTCTACCTCCTGCATGCATGTAGTCGTTCGTGATGAATAAGATGTTAAGTCCAACTACCAGTCATCCGATTTATCCTCATAAGGCTGCGCTTTAACCGTATCGGGAATTTTGGGTGTTTTTGCCGATCTGAGCAAAATTAATGCCCCGCCTAAGACAAATGCTAAGGCAGCTAAAAATAACAATACCCACATTTTTCATACTCCTATTTTTTGCTTTGCGTAAGCTGTTGTAATATACACGGTATATTACTCTTATCATTTACCGACATCATTATGAAATCAATCGAACTTCTCTCGCCTGCCGGCACTATTAAAAATATGCGCTATGCCTTTGCCTTCGGTGCGGATGCTGTTTATGCGGGGCAACCACGTTACAGCCTGAGAGTACGCAACAATGATTTTCTGGCTGACAATCTGGCCAAAGGCATAGCTGAAGCGCACCGGCAAGGTAAAAAGTTTTTTCTGGCGACGAATGTCATTCCTCACAATGCCAAAGTTAAAACCTTTATGGCCGATATTGCACCTATTATCGTCATGAAGCCGGATGCCCTGATTATGGCTGATCCCGGTTTGATTATGTTGACACGGGAAGCATGGCCGGATATGCCTATCCATTTATCAGTACAGGCCAATACCGTCAACTATGCCACCGTAAAGTTCTGGCAAAGCATCGGTATTAAGCGGGTTATTTTGTCACGTGAACTGTCTCTTGATGAAATCGAAGAAATTCGCCAAAAATGCCCGGACATCGAACTTGAAGTGTTTGTTCACGGAGCTTTATGTATTGCTTATTCAGGGCGCTGCTTGCTGTCGGGTTATTTTAATCATCGTGACCCTAACCAAGGAACGTGTACCAACTCTTGCCGCTGGAAATATGATACCGTGCCCGCTCATGAAAATGCCGAAGGCGACCTGGTACCCGATGCCGAAGTGCTGTCAATAAGCGACATCAGCACCGCCGGTTGCGGCGGCGCAGAACGGCATCCCTTGGCAGACCAGCTGTATTTTCTTGAAGAAGAAGGCCGCAAAGGGGAGTTATTGCCGATCATGGAAGATGAAAATGGCACGTATATCATGAACTCCAAAGACTTAAGAGCCATTGAACATGTGCAACGCTTAGTGGCTATTGGCATCAATAGCCTTAAAATTGAAGGTCGCACCAAATCCCACTATTACGTTGCCCGCACGGCGCAAACTTATCGCATGGCGATAGACGACGCACTGGCAGGTCGTGCATTTAAGCCTGAACTCATCGGTGTTTTGGAAAACCTGGCCAATCGTGGCTATACTGATGGTTTTTATCAGCGTCACCATACCCACGAACAACAAAACTATATCACCGGTTATTCCAAGAGCCATCAACAGCAATTTTGCGGCGAAATCAGAAGTTATGATTCACCAACCGGACTGGCGACCATTGATGTAAAAAATAAATTTACCGTCGGTGATAAGCTGGAGCTTATTCTGCCGGAAGGAAACCAAGACATTACCGTGGAGCGCATGGAAGATATGCACGGCCATAGTATGCAAGAAGCCCCCGGCGGTGGCTATGAAGTAAAAATACCGTTACCGGAATTAAACAGTGTTAATGGTTTGTTGGCGCGTTATACTGATTAAAATGATGCGAAGTTACATGACTAAGGAATCGATACTTAGGAATTCTATTATGAACCGAAAAAATACAGGATTGCACAAACTACTCGGTGCATTTTTTTTATGTTTGTTTAGCGTTGGGGTATACGCCGAAACAAGCATAGCCATTTTGGACTTTGAATTAAGTGATGTAACGCTTGCTCCCGGAATACCTGCTGAAATTGAAAGAACGGCAAGTATAAAGGCTATGCTGGAAGGTGAATTAAAAAGGGCAGGATACAAAATTATTTCTATTGACTTAAATGCGCAACGTGATAGCAATGGTGGTTTTGGTTATCTTTTCAACCACAATGATGTTGCCGCAGAACTGGCTAATAAAGCCAGAGCTGATTATGTATTGGTTGGCAGACTACATAAACCAAGTTTTTTATTTGCCTACTTGATGGGTCATTTAATTAAAACCAATGATGGAGGATTGATAGAAAATTATGTCGTAGAAACAAAAGGCGGTGATAAAAAATTAACATTAAAAGCCGTTGAAACACTTGCATCAAAAATAGATCAAAATCTGGATAAAATTTACGCGCCACCACCTCCTATCAGGACAGTCCACACAAAATAATCATTAAGCGTTGTTAAGTAACAACGCTTATATTAAATTACTTGGTGTAACATACTAAAGGCGACAGGTGCAAATCCTTCTAGCCTTGAATCTTTCACCTTTCACCTTGAACCTTAATCTATGACTTTCACTACTGCTAATCTTTGCGATGACCACTCAGGAGAGGATTATTTCCAAATTGCTGAGTCAGCATTTATCTCTTACGGGGCTAATCCAGTCTTTTCCGGCCAAATCACCACACTGAAAACGTTTGAGGATAACGCTTTAGTCAGAAGCGTTCTGGAAGAAAAAGTAGAAAACAGGGTGTTGGTCATTGATAGCGGCGGCTCTCATCGCTGTGCTTTGGTAGACAATAATCTGGCAATGCTTGCCATTAATAATGGCTGGCAAGGTATTATTATTTATGGCTGCCTTCGGGATTCTGCGCTGATCAATAAACTCCCGATTGGCATCCGTGCCCTACATACACATCCCTTACAAAGCCATAAAAAAGGCAATGGCGACCGCGACTTATTAGTCTCTTTCGCCGGTGTTAATTTTAAAAAAGATCATTTTTTATATGCTGATATGGATGGAATTATCGTATCCGCAAGCATGTTGAGTTAAAATAATCTCAACTTAACCCAGTAAAGAAGTCAAGATATGCAAATTGTACTCGCTAACCCCCGTGGATTCTGTGCCGGCGTAGACCGCGCCATCGAAATTGTTGACCAAGCTATCGAAACGTTTGGTGCGCCCATTTATGTCCGGCATGAAGTGGTTCATAACCGCACCGTTGTTGATGGCCTTAAAGAAAAAGGCGCTATTTTCATAGAAGAATTAACTGACGTGCCCGTTGGTTCTTACCTTATTTTTAGTGCCCACGGCGTTTCCAAACAAGTCCAGCAAGAAGCTAAAGATCGCAACCTAACCGTCTTTGATGCCACCTGCCCACTTGTGACCAAAGTTCACATTCAGGTTGCCAAGCATGCAAAATCAGACCGGGAAGTTATTCTCATCGGTCATGCCGGGCACCCTGAAGTTGAAGGCACTATGGGGCAATATGAAAAATGCACTGACAATGGTGGCATCTATTTAGTAGAAACACCGGATGACGTTAACAAATTAGTTGTCAATAATCCAGACAACTTGGCCTATGTAACGCAAACAACGCTATCAATGACTGATACCAAAATTATGGTTGATGCCTTGAGAGCACGATTTACCTCTATTCAAGAACAGAAAAAAGACGATATCTGTTACGCCACCCAAAACCGCCAGGATGCGGTCTATGAACTGGCAAAAACAGCGGATACCATTCTGGTTGTAGGCTCTACCAACAGCTCTAATTCCAACCGTTTACGAGAGATTGCCGAGCAATTGGGTAAAAAAGCCTATTTGATTGACACGGCAAAGGATATGCAACAAAGCTGGTTTGATGGTGTCAGTGTTGTCGGCGTTACTGCCGGTGCCTCAGCACCCGAAGTACTGGTTCAGGAAGTTATTAATCAGTTAAAACAATGGGGCGGTAAATCGGCCATTGAAATTCAGGGCATAGAAGAAAAAGTCGTGTTTTCTTTGCCTAAAGGCTTAAAAAAGGAAAAAGAGTTGAGTGCAGACTGAACTCGAAACCATCCGTCTGGATAAATGGTTATGGACTGCGCGTTTTTTTAAAACGCGCAAACTGGCTGCGGATGCTATTTCCGGTGGAAAAGTTCATGTAAACAAGCAACGCGCAAAACCGGGAAAAGAAATAAAACCGGGCGCGTTACTCTCCATAAGCAAAGACGGACTGAACTGGGAAGTCACAATAATCGGACTTTCCAAGCAAAGACGACCGGCTAAAGAGGCCATTCTACTCTATGAAGAAACGACTGAAAGTTTTACAAAACGTCAGCAACAAATGCTTCTACAACGAGAACAACGTGAACTATTTGATTTCAGTGGCCAGGATCATAAACCCAACAAAAAAGAAAGACGCTTGATACATCGCTTTAAGCAAGTGTAATTTTTTATTTATTTTCTTATTCACCACGAAAATAACAGCGTAATTTAATTCAATATTCACCACGAAAACACGAAAAACACGAAAATTTTCTTTGGTTTTTCTTCGTGCTCTTCGTGTCTTTGTGGTGAATATATTTTTACAAGCAAGTCGGTGGTTTAGGGAGTCCTGCCAACTTGCAGGCATACTTCAACGGGCCGTCCGGAAACAATTTATGCAAATACCGGCTATTACCTTTGTCCTCGCCCAATGTTCTGGCAATGGCTTTAGTAAATACGCGGGCATTCGGCAAGTGCTTAAATTGCTGATAATAATGCCGAATAAACAGCATAATTTCCCAGTGTGCCTCGGTCAACGTAATATGATTAAGTTCCGCTAATTGCTGTGCAACGTCTTCATTCCAGTCCGCTGATTTAACTAAAAAACCCTGATCGGTCGTCTCCAAGCCGACTTTTTCAACCATCAAGACCATGATTGAATCACCGGATTTTTAACCGTCAAATTAACCAATTCCGCATAGTCAATGACCTCAATACCGCTAACTAATTCAGCAGTACCGATGCCTCTCGCTTCAATATCATCACCCAAAACATAAAGACGATTAACGGTAAGCAACTGCATTAAAACGCCACATAAACTGCCTTTTTTCAGGATGCGCAACACTGCATTTTCAAGAAAAACCACATCATCGCCTGAATCAATCCGCTCCAGAATTGCATTATCAATGGGCGACTGAAAAATAAGGTGTAGCATGTCACTGACTGTCCGTTAATTTAAGCCCGATAATTCCGGCAATCACCAAAGCAATGGACACCAAGCGATACCAATCGACTGACTCTTTAAATAAAATGATGCCCAATATAGCCACGCCTACAGCTCCCATGCCCGTCCAAACCGCATACGCCGTTCCTAGTGGTAGTGTTTTGAGCGCCAACATTAACAAACCAAAGCTGCCAACTGCTGATATCGCAGTGACTATGCTGGGCAAAAGCTTGGTAAAGCCTTCGTTATATTTAAGACTTAAAGCAAAGATTATTTCTATAAACCCCGCAGAAAACAAAAGCAACCACGCCATTAACACTCCCCTTTCTTTGTACAAAAAATTTTGTTATTTTACAATAGTCCATCCAATAACCCAGCACTCAATCTTTAATAACCTGCAATGAATAGCACATCAACGCCTGCACAGCGCACTATACTGACCGTTTCACAGCTTAACCGGGCAACCAGTCGATTACTCGACGAGCATTTTCTGAGTGTGTTGGTTGAAGGTGAAATTTCCAACTTAAGTGCCCCCTCTTCCGGACATCTCTATTTTTCTCTGAAAGATACCAATGCCCAGGTACGATGCGCGATGTTTAAAACCCAACAACGCAGACTGGGATTTAAACCGGAAAACGGTAAACACGTCATCGTTAAAGCCCAAGTTAGCTTGTACGAGCCCAGAGGTGATTTCCAGCTCATTGTCGAACACCTTGAAGAAGCCGGTGACGGTGTTTTACGAAGAGCCTTTGACGCCTTAAAGTTAAAACTATCAGAAGAAGGTTTATTTGATGCCGTCAACAAACAAAACCTCCCTGTCCTACCCAACACCATCGGCGTCATCACTTCGCCTTCTGGCGCTGCTATCAGGGATATTCTGACCGTATTAAGACGACGTTTTTCAGCAGTGTCGGTTATTATTTATCCCGTTGCCGTGCAGGGCGATAAAGCTAAATATGAAATTACCAAGGCCATCGCCTTGGCTAACGAACAACAACAATGCGATGTACTTATTTTAGGACGGGGCGGCGGGTCGCTGGAAGATCTTTGGGCCTTTAATGAAGAAATGGTGGCTCGTGCCATCTTCGCCAGTACAATTCCCGTCATCTCAGCTGTAGGGCACGAAACCGACGTCACTATTGCCGATTTTGTCGCCGATTTACGCGCCGCAACCCCTTCAGCCGCCGCTGAACATGCCGTCCCGGATCAACAGGCGTGGCTGTCCCGGTTTGTACAATTGGAAGCACGATTTCATCAACTGCTACAGCGCAAGTTAAGCCAAAAACAACAAGCCTTTGCCTGGTTAAGCAAGCGTTTGCAACAGCAACATCCCGGCCAGAAACTGGCAAGAAATGCGCAACGCTTGGATGAACTTGAATTAAGACTGACTCAGGCTATGCACACCAAAATCCACCGCAACCAAAGTCGTGTTGAGGCCAAAACAGCCCAATTATGGCAACACAGTCCAGCCGTAACCATTAACAACTATCAACAAAAACAAGACTATTTAAGTAAACGTCTGATGACCGTCATCTGCCACAAACTGGAAAACCTTAATCAACGCTTATTAAATGTCAGCCAGACTTTGCATGCAGTTAGTCCATTGGCAACCCTAAACCGTGGCTATGCGCTGGTTATTAAACAACCATCAGGGCAACTCATCCGTTCCACAGAACAGCTAAAGCCAGGCGATATAGTAGAAACACGTCTCGCCGAAGGACGCTTTACCAGTGAAATTAAAAAATTGGTGTTGAATTAAAATGGCCCAAAAATATTCACCACGAAGACACGAAGAACACGAAGAAAGAATAAATCCTTGATTCGATAATTACTCAGAAGATGCGGAGTAGTAGTAGGGTGCGCATCGCGCACCTAAAACCGCATCTACTATACAGTTTTTTTTACACCACAATCTATTATTAATTTCTATCGGGTGCCTATTGGGTTTCTACTCTGGCATAGTTGTGGTGCGCGATGCGCACCCTCCTACTCAGGTAAACAGTAGTATTGCGAAACTTGGAGGGTGTTATTTATTACGAGTTGCATTAATAAAAGGCCATTGCTGTTTCACTTTATAATTAACACCGCTTGGCTCACTGCACGATTCAGCCAAAACAAAGGCTTCAGCACGCCAAACAATCGGCTCAATAGGTATGTCCGGTAAATATTGGGCATGTCTGGCAAGGGTAATATGGGGCAAATAAGGTCGGGTATCAGTTTGTAAACCGCAACTTGCAATCTCCCTGTTCAACGCAGTGACCAACAACTCCGCCTCATCAGACGCCTGGGAACAGGTAAGACATAAAATATTGGGTTTACTCCAATAACTGAGTTGATCAAACTTCAATGAAAAAGATTTGGCAGAAATCTCCCTGACACTGTATTTAAGCAATAACTCAGAGGCACTATCAACAGACCCTAAAAAAAACAGCGTTGCATGAAGATTATGCGGCTGTACCGGCTTAAATCCTTTAGCCTCTATAGATTGATTTAAGCGCACCAGCTTCAGTCTGGTTTGTTCATCAGGCCAAAGGGCAAAAAATAACCGTGATGATTCAGGATGATTTGTCATTATTACTGCTCACACCCAGCATTTAAAATTAATCGGCTCATCGCGAAACCTCTTTAGCTGTTGCCTGTAAAAACAGCTAAAACGGGTTTACTCCAGCAGCAGTTTTATATTATTACGATGCTTAACTGTGGGCAGTGGAGCGTAGCCGAAAAACACACAGCTCTCTTTCTTCGTTTCTCGGCAACTGCTCCCTGCGTTGCACTCGATTGCTTGCTCCCTGCGCAATCTAACTTAACCATCCATGGCTTACTACCTCCTGCATCCATGCAGTCATTCGTGGTGAAAATCTTTTAACCTTACCCGGCAACCCCGTTATTTTCTCCAAAATTCCGGCACAAATAAAATAACAATGGAGAATATTTGCACGCGACCCAGCAGCATGGCAAAGGTGCATACCGCTTTTTGATAATCACTTAGACTGGCATAACTACCCGCAGGTCCAACTTCATTTAATCCGGGCCCTGCGTTATTAAAGCAAGCAATAATGGCGGAAAAAGAGGTCATAAAGTCCAGTCCGCTCAATAGCAACGCGAATATCAGAATAACAATGCTCATAAAATACAGAAAAATAAACCCGGTCACTGAATTTACAATTTCATTTTTAACGATCATGTCTCCAATTTTTAACGGCCGGACCGCAAAAGGATGAATAAATTTAAACATCTCCAAGCGTGCCTGTTTCATTAAAATAATGGTTCTAATCATACGAACACCGCCGCCCGTAGAGCCGGAAGAGGCAGACAGACAACTCAGAAACAACATCCACATGGGCACAAAAACAGGCCACTTATTAAAATCCTGGTTATCAAAACCGCAGTCAGTGGCGATAGTAACTAAATTAAAGGTTGCATAACGCAATGCGGTAAAAAAATCTGGATACGTACCAGCATGCCACAGCACCCATGCTGCTAAAATACAACTACCCAAAACCAGTATAAGAAAAGCCCTGGCTTCACGGTCGTCTATATAGGGAATGAATGATTTTTTTCGTAGCGCTACGAAATGAGTGGCAAAATTAATAGCCGCCAACAACTGGAAGAGGGTGAGTACCACCTCAATAGATAGCGAATTAAAAAATCCGACACTGGCATCGTGCGTAGAAAATCCGCCCAGACTCATCGCAGAAAACGCATGACAAATGGCATCAAACCAAGTCATCCCCGCCAAGCGTAAAGCAATAATACAGGCCACTGTAATACCCGCATAAACCATCCACAGGGCTTTTGCGGTTTGCGCTACACGTGGTGGCAAATCTGATTCTTTAACAGTTCCCGGTGACTCCGCTTTATACAACTGCATACCACCGATACCCAAGATTGGCAAAATGGCGACGGCAAAAATAATGATGCCCATTCCCGCAATCCAACACAACTCATGACGCCATAGATTAATCGACATCGGCAAGTAATCAAGACCCGTAAAAATAGTTGCACCGGTTGTCGTAAGCCCCGAAACCGTCTCAAAATAAGCATCATTAAAGCTAAGTGCCGGCATATAAATCAGCAACGGGATGGTACAAAACACCGGTATTATTGACCAAGTGAGCGCCACCAATAAAAAACCGGCTTGTCGCGATACCTTTTTAGGCGTGCGCAACGTCGGAAAAAACATTAATGCACCCAGCAACAAGGTAAAAAAAGTGCCATCGAAAAAAGCATCAGTGGCGCCGTCATTGGCTATTTTTGAGGTTATCAGGCAAGTGCTCATCAGGCCGCTAAAGCCCATGGTAACCAGTCCCAAAATATGAACTATAGTAAGAATGACATTCATGAAGGCATTTAAATTTTATGCAGTATCAAAAAAACGAAGGGCTTAATATGAAACACAAGGACTGTGCTTGTCCATCTTGCATTTTTAAGGTATCAAGGCAATCGGTTGAAAGATTTTCTCAATATTGCTGACCAGCTTTTTTTCCATCGCAAACATGACTACATGATCGTCTTCAGCAAATATAGTGTCATGATGTATCGGAATAACCTGGCCATTGCGAATCAAAGCGCCCATCACAATACCTGCAGGAAAATTGATTGAATCAACACGGCGACCGACGACCGACTCGCCATTGTTATTATCATGTGCAATCGCCTCAATAGCTTCGGCGGTACCCCCGCACAATGAAGTCACTTGAGCCACATCACCTCGCCGCACATGCTTTAAAATACTGCCCAACGTTTCCTGATTAGGTAACACCGTGACATCAATACCTGTACCAGGTAATAACTTAGTGTAGGAGTTATGATTAAGCAGACAAATTGTTTTTCGGGCCCCCAAGCTCTTTGCCAGAGACGCGGAGATAATATTGACGCCGTCATTATCGGTAATCGCACAAAACAAATCTGCGCTTTCAATGGATTCATCCAATAACAGCGCTTCGTCAGCACAATCACCTAAAAGAACCACAGTATGTTGAAGATCGTTAGCAATTTTGTTGGCTCGTATTGGATCTTTTTCAATAATTTTTACCTGATGCTTCTTTTCCAAAGCCAGCGCCAAACGTTTACCAACATGCCCACCGCCCGCAATAATAATGCGTTTTAAGGGCGCCTCTAATTTATCTAATTCTTTTAATACCCGCCATACCTCATCACGGGGCGCCACAAAAAATACTTCATCACCCGTTTCAATGCTGACGTCTCCCGTCACGCAAGTTGGCTCACCCTGTCTAAAAATTGCCACGACACGGGTCTTTCCATCAGACAAACGCTCTTTTAGCGTTTTAATTTTTTTACCCGTTAAAAAACCATTCGCCACAACTTTAACTGAAAATAACCGAACCAGGCCACCGGCAAAATCGGAAATATGTAACACCCCGGGGAATTCAATTAAATTACGAATCGACTCCATAACAATCTGTTCAGGACTGATAACAATATCAACCGGAATACCGCTAGGGCCAAATAATTTCGGATTATTCAGATAATCAATAGCACGTACCCGTGCAATTGTTTTTGGACGCTTATGTAAGGCATTAATAATAAGACAGGCTAACATGTTGGTCTCATCACTATCGGTTACTGCGATGACGATGTCAGTGGAGTCAATTCCAGCCTGCTCCAATACACTCGGATGCGCTGCATTACCAACCACCGTAGCAATATCGAAACGGTCTTTTAAAGCATCCAGAAGCTCTTGTCTGAAATCAATAACAACAATGTCGTTTTCTTCGCTCGCAAAAGCTTCAGCAACAGACGATCCGGTAACACCGGCTCCAAGAATAAGTATTTTCATTAACAATATACCGAATTAAACAACAATCACATTAGCCACAATGCTGATACCAAACGGCTCATAATACCTGAATAACTGTTTATTCACACTTATCAGTTATTAAATCAGAAAAATAGCCTGAATAATCTCTTAACAACGACTATTTACTCAAAAAACACCCAGAAATATTGTAAATATTCAGCCCCCCCATTTTCCAACGAGGGAGAGCAAAGCAAGGCTTGTATAATTACTGGATAATCAAACCGTTAAATAGCTTAAAAAGAGCACACTCAATTTTGTTATTTTTTAAAAAAATAACTCGATAGCTATTCGGTAATTGAACAACAAAAACCTAAACGCTTAAATCAGACATTGAAGAATAAAACTAAATGCCCCTTAAAAACAACTTCCATAATCCAGTAACAACTCCTCACATCCAAAAAAAATGCGTGGATAGTCTATCCGTATCAATAGCTTCAAGCCGTATTCAAAAATCACAGCTAACGTTAACAACCGGGCACACGCCATCCAGACTCGTAACGACGTGTTGACTGAACAGCGCCAAATAGATATTGCCCACCAAGCAATCGGCAGCAACAACATCAAATGCACGTCATCCCAACTGGATACCGTCAACATACCAATTTTTGCGAGCGTATCCGCACCGTATAGACAGACATTTAAAATAAGAAAAAAAGGCCAGAATACCCACTTAAGCGACACACGACCACTCCATGCCGCAAACAAATAGTTATCAAGTGTCAGCAGGTGTAAATTTTCATCACTCGTCGGCGAGCTTATAAACAAAACACCCCCTAACGCCATAAAAATAATCAATAACTCCAGTGGGCTTGCCAAACCAATCTGGGAAAAAAATAAGGGCAACGAATAAATAAACATGACATATCAGCGATTGTTAAAAAAACAGCCCTTTAGGCTACCTGTTTTATTGGCATAAAGATAATAATAGTTATTCGAAAGCTTAAAACTAAAAAGGTCCTGTAAAGCAATCAATGACCCAATCCAATAAATAATATATCATCGTGTCGGCATAAATATAAGCGGCTTGCAGGCTAAACACTTAAGCTGACCGCCCTATTGTGTAAGCAACGCAGGCGTCGCTTACACAAAGTCTAAACAAACTAACAACGTGTTATGTGAGGAAACATGCCAAAACTCAGTAATTTTGAATGCCTAAAGAAACACGATCCGGTATTTTTTCAGTTAGCCTTTGCGGCTGAACAATCCTTTTCTGCTGATCCCAATACCACCTTGATTAAATTGCGCCAATTAGGTGAGGCTTTAGCACAAGACAAGACATGGCCGCCCGTTGCAACGTAGACTTTGATGAAAAAACCTCATAGGCTGACTTAATGTTTAAGTCAATAACCTCCGGCAAAGCCGGAGGCTTGAAAATGTTAACCGCTCAAAGCGGTTAAATCATGTACCACCTAAAGGTGGCGGTGCCTTAAAATAAATCGAGCCACTTTATTCGGTTATCCTCTTCTTCTTGATGTTTGATATAATTACGCACAGTTTCCTCATCCCTGCCCACGGTTGAAGCCCTAATATCCTCTTGCCCAGAAACTCTGACCCGTGAAGTTCTTTCTTCGTCCCATATAGGTTAGCGCTATGGATCCCAAATTTTACCGCAATTAATAAAGGCTTTTCTTCCTATATTTTGGAATCCAGATTGTGTCGCACTTACCTTCCCATTTCGTATATATTAAATTCTCTGGCGAATTCATCGTTTTTTCCTTATCTTTTGAACTTTAGGCGGTTTACAGATAAGGAGACTCTCGAAGATTCCCGTAATTGTCAAACTTTGTTAGTTCCCCCAGCAGAGCTCTCATCATTATACCCAAGTGCCTGTCGGAGTCTGGGAGCTTATGTAACTCGTGGAGGTCAGATTCTGCTTGGCTGCCAGGCAAAACCTGACCTCCATTGTAGGCGCATTCCCAAACCCGGCAGGAACAACGAACTTTGTCATTCCAGCAGAGATGCCGGTATCTCGCAGGGCACTTGTGTATAACGATGAGAGCTTGAACTTGGAAATAAGAAAATATACCATTATGTTACTTAGCCAAGCCAGCCTTGCTTAACCGCTAACAGTAATAATGCGCCTGCGAATACACCGGCCAGAACATCATCAATCATGATACCAAAGCCACCGGAGACATGCTGATCCAGCCATTTAATAGGCCACGGTTTTAAAATATCAAAAAACCTGAACAGGATAAATCCGGCGATGATAGTTTGCCAAGTAAAGGGAGCTAACCACAGTGTTATTAAGTAACCGGCTATTTCGTCCCAAACGATGCCGCCAAAATCATGTTCGTTTAACTTTTCTGCCGCTTTTCCACAAATCCACACACCCACTACCGACACAAGCACGGTGAGGAAACTATAAATCAGGCTATTAGTTTGTGCAAACAGCCAGTAAACCGGAATGGCTGCCAAGGTGCCCATCGTACCCGGTGCTTTTTTAGCCAATCCGGAGCCAAAACCAAAAGCCAGAAACAAGATGGGATCAGACAGAATTTGCCGGGGCGTGAGTTCGTTTTTACCGTAGTGACTTTTAAGAAAAATGCTCATAACCTTTACTGTTAAAGAGTTGGAGGGTACCTGATTTATGCAAACGCAGACCTGGCGTGGCTTCTATAATGCCAATTTTTGTACAATTGATGGTTAGCTGTGCCGCTCTATCGGGACTTACGGTAAAGCATAGTTCGTAGTCATCGCCAGCGGTCAACGGCATAGACCAGTCTCCGGTATCATTGATATAAGCCAATACCGCGTCTGACAGCGGCAAGGCTTCCCAATCAAGACAAGCGCCGACTTTACTTTGCTCTAAAATGTGACCTAAATCACCCGCCAGCCCATCGGATATATCAATGCAGGCATTGGCAATACCGCACAACGCCTGCCCTGCTTCAATTTGCGGATCAGGCTGATTGAAGCGTTTATGTGCTGCCTGCGGATTGTTGGAGTGATAGCCTTGGTTGATTTTTAGTCCCAGTCCGGCATCACCTAAAGACCCCGTCAGATAAATAAAATCACCTGGTAAGGCACTTGAGCGCAGTAGCGCTTGACCTTTTTGAACCAAACCCATCGCCTGAACCGTTAGCGTTAAAGGGCCTGATGTGGTATCACCCCCAATCAAATCCACGGAATACCGCTCAGCCAAACTTAAAAAGCCTTTAGAAAAAGCCGTCAACCATTTTTCATCAACCGTGGGTAGCGTTAACGCCAGTGTGACTGAAACCGGCTTTGCACCCATGCTGGCTAAATCACTTAAGTTAACCGCCAGTAATTTATGCCCCAGTTGTTCGGGATCAGTTCCCGCAAAAAAATGGACATTTTCTACCATGGTATCGGTAGTGACCGCCAGTTCATAACCGGCTGAAAATGACAATAACGCACAGTCATCACCAATACCCAGATGGGTTGATGGATTTTTTACCTTTTGTCGGGTAAAGAAACGCTGAATGAGCGAAAATTCAGATAAAGGGGCAGGTTCAAGGTTCAAGGTTTACAGATCGGTATAGGTTTAGGGATCAAGCGTAGGCAGGAATAAGACCACCCAAGCGGAGCGAGTGATGGCGTTTCCGGAATATCGTAAAGGGGGTTACAATCCCCATCAGACTTCATTTAAAACCGGTAAAACATTTAAACTGTTTTATTTCAATCTCAGGCTAAGGAATGCTCATGAAATAACTTAGGCATCTTGCTCCCTCGCCCTCCGGGAGAAGGTTGAGGGGATACAAAGGGTCAAGTTATTTCATGCACGTTCCTAAGAAGCACTCATTTATCTGATCAATCCTACCCGATATAAAAACAGAAAACTTTGTATCTTTCGTGTCTCGGCAATGCCTCAATGCGCTGCTCTACCTCCTGCATAATCCACATGGATGTGGTGAATGCTGATATTGCAGGAGCAAATATCGGTCCATGCAGTCGTTCATGGTCAATAAAAATTTTTTACTTAGGGCCTTGTGCCCTACTCTTGATTTCTAAGGCTCTTTTTTGCTGAGCTACTTTATCCAATATGCCGTTAACATATTTATGACTGCCATCAGCACCAAAGTATTTGGCTAGATTAATGCCTTCGTTTAAAATCACACGATAAGGCATGTCCAGTCGGTTGATCAACTCGTAGACGCCAATTCTTAAAATAGCCCTTTCAACCGGGTCAATCATATCAACGGGACGGTCGACAAATTCAGTTAACGCCAAATCTATCTCTGCCAAATTTTTAGGAACGCCGTGAAAGAGTTCAGTGAAGTAACTTTTTTGAGCATCTTTCAGACGATCTTCTTCTATAAATTGACGCTCAATTTCGACCAGACTTTGTCCTGTCATCTGCCATTGATACAATGCCTGGACAGCTGCTTTACGGGCATTAGTACGCGATGAGCTCATCAGGCTTCCAGATTATTAAACAAACTAACCATTTCGATGGCTGACATGGCAGCTTCCGCACCTTTGTTGCCTGCTTTGGTACCCGCACGCTCTATCGCCTGCTCAATTGAATCAACCGTTAATACACCAAAACTGACTGGTACATTATATTGCAGGGAAACCTGCGCCAGACCTTTTACACATTCACCGGCAACATATTCAAAATGCGGGGTGCCACCACGAATCACTGCGCCCACTGCGATAATCGCATCATATTTTTTGGAGGCGGCTATGCGTTGGACTACCATGGGTAATTCAAATGCACCGGGGGCTTTAACCAGATGGATATTGGCTTTATCTGCACCGTGACGAACCAGCGCATCTATTGCACCGGCCTCTAACTGCTCAACAATAAAACTGTTAAAACGGGACGCTACAATGCAAAACTTACCGCCTTGTACCAATAAATTTCCTTCAAACGTTTTTATTGCTGTCATTCTATTTCTCTACTTAAATTACAAAATTCTGCTTTTAATAATACTATTAATCAGTGTTGTCGAATTGGATTACGTTAACCCAATTCGCTTTAAAAATGTCCAAGCCTGGCGTTAAAAGGCCCTGATTTTTAGAAAGAGTGCTTTAGCCCACATGCTCGGATACCTCTAAATCAAACCCGGATAACCCAACATATTTTTTGTGAGTGCCCAGCACTTTTAATTTATGCACACCCAAATCGGCCAAAATTCTTGAACCGGTTCCGGTCATGCGCCAATCCGCTGCCTCTTGGGCATTTGCCGTACTGGCTATGCCATTATCTTCCAATTGATAGCGATGAATCATTTCCGCCAGTGATTTATTGTCTTCACTTTGTCTGATGATAACCAAAACGCCGCGACCTTCTTCAGCAATTTTTTGCATGGCCGTTCGAATTGAAACACTGGAATCATTTCGTTTGGATGAAAACACATCATCCAACAAATTACGCGCATGAACGCGAACTAAAACAGGTTCGCCATCTGAAACCTGTCCCATGACCAACGCCAGATGCAGGTTATTGTCGTTTTTGTCTTGATACGCATAAAGTCGAAACTCGCCAAATTCGGTAGGATACGCACATTCACTGATGCGCTCCAGCGTATTTTCATGCTGAATACGATAGTGAATCAAATCAGCAATGGTACCCATTTTAAGATTGTGCTGCTGCGCAAAGATTTCCAAATCAGGTCGCCTTGCCATGGTACCGTCTTCATTAAGAATTTCTACGATAACCGCAGAAGGATCGACCCCTGCCAATTTAGCAAAATCACAACCCGCTTCAGTGTGTCCGGCACGACGTAAAACACCGCCCGGATTAGCCATTAACGGGAATATATGCCCCGGTTGCACCAAATCATCCGCTTTAGCATCTGCCGCTACCGCACATTGTACAGTACGCGCCCGATCCGCTGCGGAAATACCGGTAGTCACGCCCGTTGCCGCTTCAATAGAGACGGTAAAATTAGTCGAATGCGCGGTTTTATTTTCATTAACCATTAACGGCAAACGTAACTGCTGACAACGTTCGCTGGTTAAGGTTAAACAAATCAGGCCACGTCCATAACGGGCCATAAAATTAATATCTTCCGGTCGAGTAAAAGCGGCCGCCATTAACAGATCACCTTCATTTTCGCGGTCTTCATCATCCATAATGATAACCATTTTGCCTTGCCGTAAATCGTCTATAATTTCTTCAATTGTATTCATTAACCAAAAAACCCACTTTTTTGCAATAATTCTTCTGTGATGCCGCCCTGATTATAAGCGGCCGCTTCGCCTTGCATTAAACGCTCCATATAACGCGCCAACAAATCTACTTCAAGATTAACGGGTGTGCCGACTGTCGCCTCGCCCAGCGTTGTATCTTTTAAGGTATACGGTACGATATTAACATTAAATTCTGCACCCTTAACGTCATTGACCGTTAGGCTTATACCGTTGATGCAAATTGAGCCTTTTTCAGCAATGTATTTAGCAAGGTTGTCAGGGGCTTTAATGGTAAAACTATACGAACGTCCATCCGCGTTTTTACCGATAATTTTACCGATTCCGTCAACATGTCCACTAACAATATGTCCGCCCATTCGGGTGGAGGGTGTTAAAGCCAGTTCCAGATTAACCGGTGTACCTGTCGTTGCAGTATTTAAAATGGTTCTGGACAAAGTTTCATTGGACACATCCGCACAAAAATAATGTGCGCCCAACTCTACCGCCGTTAAACAAACCCCGTTAACAGCAATGCTGTCACCCAACGCAACGTCTGCCAGGGATAAACTGCCAGTGTCTATTTTTAACCGGCAATCCCCTGCCCTGCGCTCGATTGCCGCTATTTTTCCTATGGCTAAAATAATACCTGTGAACATTAAAATTCCTGATTATCAGCCGCACAGCACATGTTTTTGCACGTCATTACGGTGTTAGTGTTAATTTTAAATCGGGCCCAACCTGCCTGACATCACGCAGCGTTAAGCTTTTTTTATCCGTCATCGCCTGCAAACCCGGTACGGTAAACAAACCGCGTCCTTGATCGCCCAAAATGCAGGGTGCCATGTAAACAACCAGTTCATCAAGTAGGTTTTCGGTGAGTAACGCGCCATTAAGAACAGATCCCGCCTCAACCAGAACTTCGTTGATTTGCTGCTGCGCCAAAAAAGCCATTACGGCCGGCAAATCCAGCTGTCCATTTTTACTGGCAAGTCGATAAACTTCAAAACCGACCGTCTGCAAAGCATGTTGCTTTTGTTCGTCTTGTGAACACGTTAAAATGAGGCTGCGCCCAGCCAACTTTGACATCCGGGCAGTAATCGGCATAGTTAATTTAGAATCCAGTACGACCCTAACCGGTTGCACAACATCCCAATCAACTCGGGCATTTAGGGCTGGATCATCGGCGAGTACCGTATTGATACCCGTTAAAATAGCTGAACTCTCTGCCCTTAACCGATGCACATCGGCTCTGGCCTCGGCTGACGTGATCCATTTACTTTCACCCGATGCCATCGCGGTACGACCATCCAGACTCATCGCCAATTTACTGCGAACAAAAGGACGATTTTCTGTCATCCTTTTAATAAAGCCCCGATTTAACGTGCGAGCATCTTCCTGTAAAACACCACAAATTACCTCAACGCCTGCGACCTTAAGTTTTTCAAGTCCACGACCGGACACCAGTGGATTGGGGTCTTGCATGGCGACTACAACTCGACTAACTCCAGCTTTTATCAAGGCATCGCAACACGGCGGCGTTTTACCATGGTGGGAACAGGGTTCTAAAGTGACATAAGCAGTGGCACCGTTAGCATCCGTAGCGTGTTTTAACGCTTCAACTTCTGCATGACCCAAGCCGGCTTTAACATGCCAGCCTTCACCGATAATCTGCCCATCCCTGACTAAAACACAACCCACGCGTGGGTTTGGATCGGTTGTATAACATCCTTTTTTAGCCAGTTGAAGGGCTTTGGCCATATAAAATGCATCGTGTCGGGCTGTCATTATTTTTTTTGTAAATCTTGAATCATGTCAGTAAATTCACTCACATCCTGAAAACTGCGATACACCGAGGCAAACCGGACATAAGCAACGTGATCCAATAAACTCAACTCTTTCATGACCTTTTCGCCCAGTGCCTGTACCGGTATTTCACGGTCACCCATTTCCATTAATTCTTTTTTTATACGATTAATGGCCGACTCAATAGCATCACTGCCAACAGGTCTTTTTTCCAGCGCTTTTAACATCCCTGAGCGCAATTTTCGCTCTTCAAAAGGCTCACGAATGCCATCCCGTTTGATAACTCGAGGTAGGGTTAATTCGGCTGTTTCAAACGTGGTAAAGCGCTCTTTACAAGCATTACATTCACGTCGTCGACGAACCTGATCCCCTTCATTGACTAATCTTGAATCAAGAACCCGTGTATCTTGTGCCGCACAAAACGGACATCGCATAAATAAGCCACTGTTTTTATGTACCGAAAACTCGGCCTTTAGACTCAAAACCGGTCATTTTACAACATTTCATTAGTTTATCTGATTTTTATTTTTATAAGTATTCGCCTCCCCCTTTGAAAAAGGGGGAGTGAGGGAGATTTATCTAATAAAATCTCCCCTAACCCCTCGGCAACTGCTCCATGCGTTGCTCTACCTCCTGCATCCATGCAGTCGTCTTTTTCAAAGAGGGGGACTGAAATAACTTATTTTTATAATCAGTTATTTAATGGGGTCAATTTTACAACCCGGCCTTCCGCTGCGGATTGCAAGGCTGCGTTAATAATTTGGCAATTAGCTTTTGCATCATCCAGCGACAACAAGGGCTGATGACCATTTAATACGCAGGCACTAAAATGCTCAATTTCAAGACGAAAATGATTGTCGGCGGTCAAACGTTCTTCGCTGTGCCGACCGTCTTCAGTCCACCATGAAATCACCGGGACGTCGCTAGGTAGTTGCCAAACGACATGGCATTTTATGCCGCCCTTTGTGCCTGTAATTTCATACTCACAGCGCCGGGCACGCTCAAAGCTAAAATCGAAATGCGCGTATTTTCCTGCACCAAAATCAATAATACCACTGGTTGTAATGTCAGCGCCGCTCTCAACATACTTGGCTATTGCTGTGACAGCGACCGGATCTTGATCAAAAAACATCCGTGCAGAATGAATGGCGTAACAACCAATATCCCACATGGCACCACCGCCATGCTCGACACTTTCTACCAAACGATAGAGGCGCGCCGGTTTCATCATAAAAGAATAACTGGCACGTACCGACCTTACTTCGCCTATTATCCCGGAATTAATCAATTCCTGAACGCGAGCGTGTTGCGGGTGAAACCGGTACATAAAACCTTCCATGACCTTCACTTTGTGTTTAAGCGCGGCCGCTTTAATGGCTTCGATATCAATCACGGTCAACGCCATCGGCTTCTCGCACAAGACATGTTTACCGCATTCAATCGCTCGCAATACCCATTCGGCATGCTCATGATTTGCCAGTGGAATATACACGACATCAATGTCAGCATTCTCCAGCAAAGCTTCAAGATTGTTGTAGGTTTGAACATTCTGTTGATGATGCGGAGCGAACTGCGCCAGCGTTTGCGCGGCTGCACCGGGGCGACGACTGGCAATAGCAACCAGTTTGGCATTTGAAGCTTCAACGATGGCAGGCAGCAAGCGCTCATTAATACGGGCAGCACCTAAAATACCCCAGCGTAATTTTGTTTTGATAGTCATAAGCATTAATCCTGTTTGCGTGGGGCTAGCATTTTATACTTGCCGATTTTAAAGTTGTCTATTTTTATGCGTCTAATTGCTGTTCAAGCTCAACATATAAATTTTCGTATTTACACAAAATGCCATGACTATCAAGGCGCTTATCGGTTTCTACATACTCTTTTAATAAAGACAATTTAGCTTCATCTGACAAACCGCGCTCAGCCATAGGATATAAAATATTATCTTCCTTATAAATATGTTCTTTTAAAAGAATCCCATACTGACGCATATTAAGCACTAAGGAGTTTAACTCTTTTGTTTGTATTGCGCTTTCCATATTCACTACAAACTCCCTGGCCTTATTATGCTCTGATAACATCTGAGAAACCGGATTACAATGCGTTAACACACCAGGAACATCAAGATAACGAAACAGACTATCTTCTTCTTTGGCATGATGAAAATGATCGGCAACTTCATGAATAAACGCTATAAAGCACTTGGCTTTATCAAACAAGATAGCGGTATTTAAATCACTTAAACTTAAATTAGCATAGCGATCCATCAAATTAATATATTTTAAAATCAATTGATGCTCTTTCATTAGATTTTCTGTAACTAACATAGCGGTGTATTCCTAAGGCCGGTTATCTAACGAGCTGATATTAAAACAAATCGTAAAGCTGTCATTCCGGCATGAAACAACGGAAACCGTTTCAACCCGTTTCACAACATCCACACCATCCCATAAGTCTATATATTATATAATCTTATTGTATATTCGCGTATCTTGCCTATATCATATAGCCTAATTTAAAAGTGTACCCCCTAGCGTACCCAATACGGACTAGGGTGTACCCAACAAAGGCGTGAAATGGCAACCAGAACAACATTAAAACTTAACGACCGCGAGATCAGGCAATGGATAAAAGAGAATACCCGGTTTGATGCCAAAGCAGATGGTAATGGTCTGTATATCCGTTATCGGATAACCGACACCAAACCAGTCTTCTACTTCCGGTTTAAGATAGCACAGATCGAACATAAAATCATGCTGGGCAAATTTCCTGAAAAGTCTTTATCGTCTGCCCGGAAAGACTGTATCGAGCATCGAGCGACTATTCAAAAAGGGCTTAATCCTGCAATTACCCGGCGCGAGCAAAAACAGGAGTCAGTGGCCAAGGCGATTGCCGAACAATCAGCCAACACCGTTAATGAGTTGGTGGACGATTACTTTAAGCGCAACGTCGAGGGCAGGTGCAAAACAGAGCGCACCATGAGGCAGCGTGTTGACAAGTACCTTGCTCCGCATATCGGCAACCTCAAGATTGATGCCGTGTTGCCTATGCACATTGTCAACATGCTTGATGCCTGTGTCGCAGCTGGCGCACCGACCAGCGCAAACCAGTTGTTAAGCATCACCAAGCGTATTTTTGACCATGCTATTAAAAGAAATATCATTATTCACAACCCGGCACGGGCTTTCAATTGTAGCGATGCGGGCGGCCAAGAAACACCACGGAAACGGTTTTTAAGCGAGGACGAATTAATCAAACTGTTCAAGGCGATGCGGGAATGTGAAGGCTTTAACCGTACGCATTATCTGGCCAGCAAATTACTGTTGTTGATCGGATGCCGTAAAAATGAGCTGTTCCAAGCCAAGTGCACCGACTTTGATCGGGATGCCGCTATCTGGATAATGTCAGAAGATAACAAAACCCGGTCAGCCATCACTATTCCCTTGTCACCCCAAGCACAGGCAATCATCACCGAGCTGTTGCAGTTCGATGACGGCAGCGGTTATCTGTTACCCTCGCTTAAAAGTAGCATGAGCAAAAAGGGTTATATAAATTCGAGCTACTTGTTTGCACCGATGCAAAAAGTTTATGCCTTGACAGACATTGAGCCTTTTACATTACATGATTTTCGCCGAACAATGCGAACCCATTTAGGCAAGCTGGGCGTAAATGAATTTGTTGCTGAACGATGCCTAAACCACCGGATACCCGGCATGGCAGGTGTTTATGATGCGGGTGACTATCTGCCCGAAAGACGCGAGGCATTGGACAAGTGGGCGATGTTTTTGGAGTCCTGCGAAGCTGGCACGAGTACAAATAAATAACTATACTTGAGATGACCGGATAGGCTTAGCGGCCAACAAGCGGGAGTCATTACCCCGTTTCCGGTTTTACCCGCGTAATGAAAAACACCTTGATGGAGTGTTATGCGATTACTCAAGCCCGACCCCCTGCCCGAATATGCGACTTTTAATCAAATAACCTTATGGCTTTGTCCCGATGACGACCGCGTTACTAAGCCGGAGTTGAGGAAGTGCCTGTACAAAATCAAGCAGACCCTTATAGATGCCTGCACCGCTGGCACGTTGGCCTATGAGGGCGTCATAGGCGGCTGGACGCATGGCAGGCACGAGAAAAACCCATACCCTAACGCAAGGCCCGGCAAGGTCAATAGTAGGCCAAACAAGCGTTTTTATGATGCACAAGGCAGGGAATACGCACCCGGCCTCGATAAAAAAGACCGGAAATACGATTGTTTTGTGGACTACACCAACGACCACATCACCATTGATGCCAATGAATTTAAAATCTGGTATCTGGACAAAGGCGGCAAAGCCCGGATTGATGCTTTATTTTTTGCGCCGTTAAAGCCGTTGCCGTGGTGGAAGAATTACAAATTATCAAACAATGAAAGGCGCAACCGGATCGCCACAGACTGGCTGGCCACCGAAGAACCAGACCTTAAGGACATGACCGATCCACAGATCATTAAAGCGCTGGTGAAGTTTTCGGGCGAGGATAACTTATTTGGTAATGGCGGTTTGGCTTGGCTATACCGGGATCATTCGGTTATCCCACAGAAAAAATACCGGCAATAAAAACGCCAAATTCAAGTAAAAGACTGTGTTTCGCTTAGCCGGGTAATCCCGGCTTTTTTATGCGTGCCGTATTTCACGCGGCTTAGTTACTGTGTCTGATTTTTCCAAAAAAAACACAGTTCGCACAGTATGGAGAAATCAAAAAAAAAGCCTCACAGTTTACCCACGGCACAAACTGTGTCGCATATCATCATCGAGGCACACCATGTCACATAATAACGTACTACCACCGGGCGGCTTATCCAGGTTGTCCACATTGATGCCGGTTTTACCTTTTGGCAGCGCGACCTTATGGAGAAAAGTCAAAATCGGCGACTTCCCGGCGCCGATTAAAATTAGCGAAAACATCACCTGCTGGCAAAATGATCTCGTTAATGATTGGTTTGCCTCGTGGAACAAAAAAGGCGGCACGCCATGATTACCGAGGAGCAAAAACAAGCCCGGAAAAACTTTATTGGTGCGAGTGATGCGGCGGCGGCTATTGGTTTGAATCCATACAAAACACCGCTTGATGTTTACCTGGAAAAAACCGGACAGGTCGAGCCGTTCGCTGGCAATGAGGCGACTTATTGGGGAAATTTGCTTGAGCCGATGGTAGCCATTCGCTATGAACTTGAAACCGGCCTTAAGTTACGTAAGCACGGCATGACCATTGTTTCAAAAATATATCCGTTCATGGGTTGCCACATTGACCGCAAAGTAACAGGTCAGCCGGTTGTGGTTGAAATCAAGACCGGCGGCTTTTGGACTCGCAACGATTGGGGGGGGTCCGGGACAGATCAAATCCCTGATAGTGTCCTTGTCCAAGTAACACACCAAATGATTGTCACTGACTTTAAAAAAGCCCTGGTTGCTGTTTTGTTGGGAGGTCAGGAGTTTAGGCATTATGAAATAGAGTTTGATGACAGCCTGGCACAAATCATCATCGACAAAGAACAAGCGTTCTGGCAATACGTAGTTGAACAAACCCCACCGCCACCGACCACCCAAAGCGATTTAAAGCAGCTTTATCCGAGCGACAACGGCGAAAGCATCACAGCCACACCGGATATAGAGCATATAGTCGAGGCACTTAAAACCGCGAAGGATATAGAGAAGATCGCGGCGGGTAATGTTGACGGCCTGGAGCTGGAGCTTAAAAGTTTTATTGGCAATAACACCACGCTGGTTGACGGCAAAGGTCAAACCCTAGCGAGCTGGAAGGCTCAGACTACGAACCGGATTGATACGAGCGAGCTTAAAAAAGAGCTTCCAGAAATTGCGGCAAAGTACACCAAGGCGACCGAAAGCCGCGTATTGAGGATTAAGTGATGGAAAATCTACCGATTACTCAAAACGACGAAATTAAAAATGAGGAAGTCAAAAAGTTTGAGCTGGCACAACGAAAGTCTTTAGCACTAATACAAAGTGGTTTATGCCCCGCGCATTTTAATGATGTTGGTAAGGTTTTAATTGCCTACGAGCTGGCTCAAATTTACGGTATGCACCCGTTACAGTTGATGCAGAGCTTGTTTATTATTCATGGCAAACCGGCTTTTGATTCAAAATTTTATATTGCCCAGATCGTTTCAAGATACGGTCAAATCCACTATGAAATGACCGGAACCGGCGACGATGCGGCTTGTTATGTCTGGGCAATTGACGCCACAACGGGCGAACAACTCAAAGGCTCAGAGGTAAGCATTGCAATGTCTAAAAAAGAAGGCTGGTACTCGAAAGCCGGGAGCAAATGGCCGACGATGCCAGACTTGATGCTCAGGTATCGAGCGGCGGCGTTCTTTGCCCGATGTTACTTGCCCGATTTAATCCTGGGACTTCAAAGCGTGGATGAGATCAGGGACATTGAAATAGACCCCGAGACCGGACAAGTTCAATCAGTCAAGACACGCGGCGTTAGGGGTTTAAAACAGCGATTGGCAGGAGGCGATGATGAAAAATGAAACTGAAGAAGAGCGCGTCGAAAAACTCAAAGCCATGTTTACGCGGCGTGAGGACGCACCCGAACCCGAACCGCAGCCGGAAACAAACCGACGGCCTAGACCGGAACGATTGCCGCCGCTCAGAGTGGTTCCACCGCGCGAACCACCACCGGATCAAAATCGCCGGGACAACAACTTCCAATACCAGGATTATTCGCGGTCATTCGAGACGGAGCCGCCAGTGCAAAAAAAGGATAAAAAGCCCATCGAGATCGTGACCATCGAGGAGTTCCTCAAGCATCAATTCCCGGTCAGGGAATACGTTTTTAATCCGGTTTTTACATTGGGTAGCTGCAACATGATTTTCAGCGACCGTGGCGTAGGCAAAACCCACGTAGGGCTTGGTTTGGCTTATCCAGCCGCCAGCGGAACGCAGTTCTGGGATTGGAAGGCAACAAGGCCGTTTAAGACGCTATATATCGACGGCGAGATGCCGGGCGAGGCGCTACAAGAGCGGCTAGCCAAGATTGTCCAAGCAAGCGAGGCAGAACCATCACCGGATTTTTTTAAGCTCATCACGATTGATTTAAATGACGGCGCGATGCCCGATTTGTCTAACTTGGGAGGTCAACTTGAAATTGAAACCGCCTGTAATGAGGCGGAGTTAATCATTGTTGATAACCTGAGTTGTCTGGCGCGGTCTGGCAAAGAGAACGAAGCAGAGAGCTGGGGATCGTTGAGCCAGTGGGCTTTACGGATGCGTTCCCACGGTAAATGCGTAATTTTCATGCACCATGCCGGTAAAAGCGGGGCGCAACGTGGCACATCGAAGCGTGAGGACTTGTTGGACGTGGTGTTAGAACTGAAACGGCCTACAGACTACGTGAGCGACCAAGGCGCAAGGTTTATTGTGAACTTTTCAAAAGCACGACACCTGATCGGCAACCAAGCTCAGTCTTTTGAGGCGTGGTTACGGTGCGATGAGGACGGGCGGCAAGTTTGGACTCTTAAGGCCGCGAGCGAGTCGACGTTTGACCAAGTAGTCGAAATGTCTAATTTAGGCATGAGCCAACGTGAAATCGCAGACGAATTGGGAATCAATAAGTCGAATGTTTGCCGGGCGTGGAAATCAGCAAAAGAGAAAGGCTTAATTCGCGAAACTACACGGCGCACACAGGGCAAAAAAGACGTTCCACACAGAGCCGATATTGATGATTAAGCAGCCGGAAAACGAGAAAGTTGCGTGTTGCGTTCCTATAGAGACGCAACACGCAACTAATAGCCATTCTAGCGCAACCAATAGCGCAACCAACACGCAACTAACACCGAAAAACCGCGCAACTTTTACCCTGAAAAAACGACCGAAAAGTTGCGCGAAGTTGCGCAGAGTTGCGCTGTAAAAACGGCTATTGGATGCGACGATTTTAACCCGGCTATTGAGTGGCCAGAATTGCCAAAATCGAAACCGGACGCTTTGATCGTGACCTGTTACACACCGAACGGCAAGCTCATCGACGTTGAGGCAAAAGATGCCGAACAGGCCGAATGGCTTAAACGCATGAACCCAAAACGAGGAGAACTAAAATGATCGACGCATTAGTCAGCGGCAAATTGATCCGCAACGCAGAATTAAAAACCGGGCAATCAGGCAAGTTTTACACTCAATTTTTGTTATCGGTATCAGTGGGAGATGAAAAACCCGTGATCGTCTCAGGAATGGCTTTTGGCGCGATTGCCGAAAAAATAGCACGCCTGCAGAAAGGCGACCCGCTGTGTGTCGTTGGCAGTTTGAAACCTTCCGAATGGGCGGACAAGACCACCGGCGAAATGAAGCACGGCTTCAACGTGACCGCGAGTAATTCATTAAGCCCGTATGACATTAAGAAGCGTAAACCGGCGCAGGAATCAGAACCCGGCAACACCCGCTACAACACGTCAAAAAATGACCCGTACCCATACAACGATGAACCGGGATTTTAGGGAGCAAGACAATGACTATTGAAACAGATCAAGCAGACCAAGAGCAAGATGGGTATGAGGATGGTTACTGCCCCGCTTGCGCCGGTTCAGGCGAGGGACAGTATGACGGTTCGACTTGCTGGCGATGTAAAGGGCGCGGCCATGTAAGGCACGTCGAGGAGTTGGACGACCCGGAGTATTATCACGATGACGATTAATTCAAGAACAAAAGGCGCTGGCGCAGAACTTGAGTTCTGTAACATCGTGTATCAATGGGCAGGTATCCGATTAATTCGTAACCTTGAGCAATCCCGAGGGGGCGGCTTTGATTTACAGGTTCATGCTGATGAGGTGGGACAGGTTGCCGATTCATTCAGAACTTTAGCCATTGAGTGCAAGCGTTATGGCAAAGTCACACCTGGACTAATCAGAACTTGGTGGCAGCAAGCCAGAAATCAAGCAGAACACAATGGCTTAACCCCGATACTGGCGTACAGGGCAGATAGGCAAGACTGGCAGGTTATCGCACCGCTTTACTTGATAAGTGCCACCATGAGCAGAAATCTGGGCTTGGATTGCACAGCCACCGTGTCAGTAATTGGCTTTTGTAGCATCGTATCAGAGATGACCCGTAGCGCGTGAAAGGTACTTCCCAAGATGCTCTCAAGCGGATACAACAGCCCGCTTTTTAAGGGTAGGTAGTGACCCCGCAGAATACTAAACTTTACCATAGGAAAATTAACATGTTGGTGCGAGGCGTAAAACTGGCGGTTTATCTGCATTTGAACCGTAGCCGGGTAACCCAGATGAGACACGAGGGCAAAATAGCCTATGCCTACGGGACACCGCTCAGACTTTACGATTTGGACGCCGCAGCCAGAGACTATTGGAATAACTCCATGAGAAACCACGTCCTCAGTCATAGGGCGGACAAATTAGACGGCTGGATTCGTTATGTTCGATGATGACCTTATCCGACTGAAAACCTTGCTGGCCGCTGGCGTGGTCATACCCCCGGACTTGGCAGGCTGGATCATTGACGGGATCGACCTGTATTACAACGGCAACTGTAAGAGTTTATGCCGTGCGCTTAACTTGCGCCGTACCGGACAATCTTCATACTTAACACGCGAACTGCTCAAGCGCCGGAATGATTGCCTTAACAATATTGGCAGAATTTACGGCGGTAGTGCTTGGGAGCAATCAGGCATAATTAACGCACAATTAAAAAAGTACCCGCGTATTGATGACCCAGAACAAAAAGCACTTTACGGTTACTTGCTCAAAATCGGTGTGAAGATACCTGGCCGGGACGGGATATTCAAAATCCTGCAAAGCCGCTGAATCAAGGTGTGTATTTTCAATCTGGAAAAAAACGTGAATCATAACCCAACAATTAACCTTACAAGAGGTAACCCTTTATGGACAAACAAAATCATTTAACCGCGAGCTTCATCCGCAGCAAAGCCGATATTGAAAATCGCACTATCCCGGCCACTTTATCCACCGACGCGCCTATTGAGCGAGGCGGGTATAAAGAAATATTAGTCCACCGGCAAGGCAGCGTCGATATGACGCGATTCCCGCTTCCACTCATAACCAACCATGACACGAAGAAACTTAATCTTGGCGTGGCAGAAAATCCGCAAATCCAGGGTAGTCGATTAACGGCCTCCATTCGATTTGGCGAAAGCCCGGAAGCTCAGCAAATTTTCCAAGACGTACAATCCGGAATCATCCGGAATTTATCTGTGGGTTACCGCTGGCTGGACTACAGCGAAAGTGACACCGCCACCACCGTTAGCCGCTGGCAGCCGTTTGAGGTCAGCATCGTTTCAGTTCCGGCCGACGCTGGAGCTGGTTTTTATAGGACACAAGCCATGCCACAAGATCAAAACAACACCAACAACACAGCCGATATAACCAAGCAGGAGCGAGACCGGATAGCCGGCATTCGCAACTTTGCCAAAATAGCCCGCGTAGATGAAACCATGGTTAATGACTTGATCGAACGCGGTATCAGTTTAGTCGACGCTAAAAACACCATCGTTGAAAAATGGGGTAGACAAGTCGATGCCGAAACCTCACGCGGCGATGTGTCTTTTTCCTACGGTCGAGGCGGCTCTAGCGAGGACATAAAAAGCGCCATGCTTGACGGGCTGTTGATGCGGTCGGGCATAACCGTCGACAAACCACATCCAGCGGCACGCGATTTTAAAAACACATCAATCATCGAAATCAGCAAAATCTTGTTACGGGATCGTGGCGATAATTTTTATAATGATTCACCAAGCGGCATTTTAAAACGTGCGATGAGCAACTCTGACCTGCCAGACCTGTTAAGCGGCTTGGCTAACAAAAGCATGATAGCCGGATTCATGGAGGCGCAAACCACCCACGGCGAATGGTGCAGTTTTCGCGAAGTATCCGATTTTAAATTGCAAAATCGGCTGGCATTATCCAGTTTTGAAAGTTTGCTGCACACGCCGGAATTGTCCGAGGTTAAATATAGTTTTCTGAATGATTTAAAAGAAAGCTACAAGATCGAAACCTATCAACGGGCAATCAGTTTTTCTAGGCAAATGCTCTTAAATGACGACCTGCAAAGCTTGACCGATATGCCGTTCCGGATGGGAGCCGCTGCAACCCGCAAAGAAAGCGATTTGGTTTACAGCATCCTGACTGAATCACATTTAATGGGCGATGGTTTTGAACTGTTTGCAGATACACGCGGCAACCACATCGACAACGTACTGGCCGAACCTGGACTGGCCGCAGCGGTTGCTATTCTCAGGAAAGCCAAAGACATTGGCGGCTTCGGTTATTTAGGCTTAAAGCCCAGATGGTTAATCGTGGGCGTGGATCAGGAATTGACCGCGCTGGAATTATTGGCGAAACTCAACAACCCGACCGCGAACGCCGTAGCGATACCCGGATCGGACTTTGCCAAGATCAGCTTGATCGTCGAGCCTCGGATCGAATCAAGCACCGCCTGGTATCTATTGGCGGCTGGTGTTGAAACCGTTGAAGTGGGTCATTTGGATGTCAATGGAATCAGTTTTGAGACCGACCAAAGTTTTAATACTGACTCCTTGAATATGAAAGTTAGGCTGGATTGCGGCGCAAAAGCCCTTAGTCCGTTAGGCATGGTCAAAAGCACCGGGGATAAAAGCGAAGCGTAACAGAATTTATTGGTGTTGTGCATCCGACATCAATAATGGGCGTTGCCGGTCGCCCCTCAAATAAATCGGCGTTTCCTTAACTGCAAGCGATAATGACTTCGCGGTGCGTAAGTGAGGCGCTGGACGTCGGCCAAGAGTAGCAACACGTCCACATGAACCCCGCAGCAATGCGGGTTTTTTGTGCCTAAACCCCTATTTCAACATTTTTACATAGGAAATGACAGTGAACAAAATAATCTTAACGTGCGGACAATTTTACCCGATTCCGGTAGCTGAAAATGAAGGAGCCGTGGCGCAATTCCTGATTAGACCGGGTAATTTTTTACAAATTGTTTTGCCCGGCATGAGTGCCAGTGAACAAGCGGCTATTGAATCGGGAAAGATCGTGGCAGGGCTTATGTATGAACACGGCGCCATGATGTTGTTTTTTCAATTCTTCGGAAACGATAAACCCGAAGTCACCTTTTATGCGCCGTATAACGTGCGGCTGTTGCCACCTGATAACCGCGTTCTACCAAACATCGACAGTCCGGAACAGCAATTCCCTTTTGAGATTCATGCCATAGATGGAAACAAAATTTTACGGGTTATTCGTCAAACAGCAATGCCACCGGACATGACGCTTGAATTTTTAAACGCCGTGCTGGATCAACTGGTAACCATCGAAAAGCCCGGCGTTATGACAGGATGGCTGGAACGCAAACCAGACCTGCTTATTAAAAAATCGCTGGCGTGGGTGCTACAAGATAAAATACAGGCAAGCGGTGCGGACATTTGTTAGAATTATTGTATATACGCGTATCTTGCCTATATCATATAGCCTAATTTAAAAGTGTACCCCCTAGCGTACCCTAATTGCAGGTTATAACGATTTTATGTTAAAAATCCTATATTAATCAATAGACTATAATTTATGCCGCTATCCCGGCATGGACTGCCGGAATCAAGTCGCCATGGAGGACATTCGTAAGGCATCTGCTAACTGATTTTTATACTCGATTTTATTGGATGCAATGCAATATCGATAAGTACATTCTTGTACTCTGCATTCCGGCATAAATATGTCTGAAACAGCTTTTCGTTTACTCGCAGGGCGACGGGCAGGATAGCCTGGCGTGAATCCATGCAGGAATGACCCATTGGGCGTTTTTAGCGTGTATAAGATTTGCGTTAATCAGTATTTTTATATCTACCCGCTATGATTCACATAGAGGCTAATTAATCAAGGTGTTTTTTGATTTTGCATACAAAGCAGCGCCAACAATGCCTGCCTGGTTTAAAAAAATGGCCGGCTTTACCGGCGCGTCTACAGTAATATGTTTTTTAAATTTCTCAAACTTTTTACTCGCACCGCCCCCTAAAATGATCAGGTCGGGCCAAAACAACTTTTCCATCACATTAAGGTAATTGTTGAAACGATTGCCCCAGCGTTTCCAACTTAAGCCTTCATTTTTTCGAACGGCATCAGCCGCATGATGCTCAGCTTTTTTGCCATTTTTTAAATACAAATGACCTAATTCCGTATTGGGCAGTAATTTACCATCACTAAAAAGAACAGTACCCAAGCCGGTACCAATAGTGATAAGCAAAACAACACCGGAATCTAAGCCCTCGCCAAAATGCATTTCTGCCATACCGGCTGCATCGGCATCATTCACGCAATAACATGTACATTTAGTGGCTTCTGAAAACAACTTTTCGATATTGATACCAATAAATGCGGGCGATATATTAGCAGCGGTTCTTGGTACACCGTGTTGAATAGCGGCTGGAAAACCACAACCCACCAAGCCACTCCAGTTAAAATGAATAACCAATTGCGCAAGTATGGCTGCAACTGCTTCCGGCGTTGCCGGATGTGGCGTATCAATACGGTAACGATCAGTAACCAGCTCACCTGTTTCCGTGTCAACAATGGCTCCTTTAATACCTGAGCCGCCTATATCCACGCCGAGAATTAGCATAAAAATTCCTGATAATTTATTAGGTTGAGTGACTTTAGTTAAAAAAATTCACCACAAAGGCACGAAAATATTGAGTCTTTAAAACGGTATTTTTTAGGCTTTTAAACAAAGCATGTACTGCCATTAGGGTATTTATATTTATTCCTAACCTTAACCCATTCAGACCTCAAACAAACATAAAATCTGAACGCCAACCAGTTTACAGATAGTTTTTCCTTTCTTCGCGCTCTTCGTGTCTTCGTGGTGAATTAATCAAAACAGTAAGGAACGTGCATACTAATCATGCACGTTTCTTGATTAATCAGTTTACTTGGTTAGTTTTGCACTCAATTGCGCTGACCATTGACCAAAAAAAGTACCAATAACAATAGAGATAGAGATTACCAGCAAAGGGTTGCTCAAAGAAATACTTAGCAAAACCTCTTGATTTAATTTGTCAGGTGTTTGCAATAAATAAGCAAACGTTGATGAATAACCCAAAACGCTGGCGGGGATTGTAGCGAGTTGTGGAATATTTGCCGCAAGACACATAACTACTACAGAAATAGCAACGGTAATAGCCGCCATAAAAGGAAAGCCGAGAACAGCTGTAGCTGGAATATTGGTGAGTAAAATAGCGGTGAACCAAGCCATAAATACGCCGAAAATTCCACACACAATAGTGTTTATCAGGGCTTCTTTAGTTGCACCCAGAAAAAAGTAGGCAGCCCATGCGATAGTTGCGGCCCATATAAAAAAGAATCCGCTCAAAGGCCCTACTGCCAAAAATGTTGCAACACCGGCCAGACCGCCAATACTTAATGAGAGTGCGGTCAATGAGTCAAAAGAGAGTGCTTTTAGTTTATCCATAATATATATCTCAAAAAAATTCACCTCACTTTATAGATAGCCAGATTTCACATTGAGGCGGTTCTATGAAATCCAACGTTTTGGGTTTATCAAACGACCTAATAAACCCATCTTTATCGAGTGCTATCGAATATTCCCCCAAAGCACTCAAACAAGTTGCCAATTCTATACGTTACTGATGAGGCAGGTCAATTCGTAAGACAGCATTCATTGATAGTCCCACTAACAAACAGGCCGGATTAAGGCGTTATTGTTAATAAAATCGTTAAGCCTATAAGTGTCTGCTTTTGGTTTTTATGGTTAAATTTGACGCTTTTTAAATCTAAACAATACCTGTGTAGCTGGTATAAGCTCGGTAAACAGCAAGAGCCGATAACACCAGAAAAATGGTTCCGCTAATTTTATGTAACAAGACTAAAGACACTTTTTTTAATAGGGTGCGACCTGCAATAATACCTAAAGCTGATATTGATGCCAGTGCTGTTGTAGAGCCCAGCCATACTGCCAATGGTGCGGCCGTGCTGCTTAAGGCAACAACAGCCAGTTGGGTTTTGTCACCAAATTCAGCTACGGTAATCAATAAAAAAGTGGTAAAGAAAATACCATGACCGCTTTTTTCCTTAACGGCCTCATCGTCATCGTCGGCTTGCATGCGAAACGAATGAATCCCAAAGGCGGCAAATAAAAAAGCAACCGTGGCCGCTACGATAGTGTCTGGTAGCCAACTAGCAATGGCAACGCCAAAAACGACAGCCAAGGTATTTAAAAAAGAGAAAGCCACGATAGCGCCCAGAAAAACCGGTATAGCTCTGTGTCTGGATGCTAAAGTCATGCAAACCAGTTGGCTTTTATCGCCAATTTCCGCCGCTGCAATCAGGGCAAAACTGGTGGCAGTTGTCGCAGATAGTTCGGTAATATTGCCGGTAGTTAATGCGTTTAAAAAGGGCTGCAAATTGTTTTGAAGAGTGTCCATTATTATCCTTAAAAACGCTCGGGCAAGTTAATCACCCAGACGCTGGTGAAATTCGTATTAGCTCCATAAACATCAACTTAAGACATCTAACCACGAAGAACACGAAGATTTTGATTTGGTTTTTCTTCGTGAACTTCCTACCTTCGTGGCCTGTAATATCTTTAATGGATGAGAGTCTTATTAGCCCAGCATGTTATCCAATACCATCATAATAATGAAGCCAATCATCAAAGCAAAGGTTGCATAACGTGAACGCCCGTTCGAATGCGTTTCAGGGATAATTTCTTCACTGATAACAAAGAGCATGGCACCGGCAGCAAATCCCATGGCAATCGGCAAAATAGGTTGAAAGACCGTCACCATGGTAATACCCAGTAAACCGCCCACCGGTTCAACCAGACCCGTTAATGTGGCGATACCGACCGCTTTCCATTTATTGTAACCCAAACCCACCAAGGGCAAGGCAACAGCCAAACCTTCAGGAATATTTTGCAAAGCGATGGCGATTGCCAGAACGACACCATTTTTCATTTCGCCCGAACCAAAACTGACGCCCACCGACATGCCTTCAGGAAAATTGTGGATAGTGATGGCAATGATGAACAGCCAGACTTTTTTTAAGGACGATAATTGCACGTCTGAAATTGAATCAAAGTGCACATGCGGCAGTTGGCGGTCAGCGTAATGCAGAAACGCAGCCCCTATCAACATGCCGATGGAAACAACGTAAATACCTTTACCGGGCCAAATTAAATTACCGTAAGTGATGCCGGGTACCAGTAGGGAAAATGCAGTCGCCGCCAACATAACACCGGCCGCAGCGCCCAACATACTGTTAAATAAATTACGTGAGATATTCTTAAAGAACAAAGCAGGTAAAGCACCTACACCGGTAGCCAGACCCGCTAAAATACTGGCAAAAAAACCGACAACAACAATCTTGCCAAAAACTACATACAAAAAGCCAAAAAAGACCAACTGTGATAATAAAAACAAGCCTACCAAGGTTGCCCAGCGCTTAAGTGGCGGCATCGCAAGCAATTTTTGATAATATTCACTATCTTTTATCCGGCTTGTTTTAACTTCGAAATAATATTGCAACTTTGAAATTGTTCTCGTTGTTATTGTCATAATGGCTTACCTGTGTCAGCAGTTGTTAGTGGTTGCATGGCATTATAGCCAAATCCCCATTTTTATGCGGTTATTATGTCGACTGCTAAGTAGTATAGACATCTACAAAATACTATCTTTAGCTCTTCAAAAGGTGGTAATTTGGAGCATAAATACATAACAAATTGATTTTTAAACAGTTAATTTATGTATGTAGCAATGAATAAACAGCGAATGATTAGAAAAGCTCCTATTACTTATTGATAATGACCGCTTTGTATGGAGAAATTATGCAGCTTCTGGTTGACAGTCCTTCCTCGCTGACAAAATCTTGTAAAAGATAAGATTAATATTCGTTGCTCAAGACGCCATTTAAAAAAATTAAAATCATTTTATGGTCTACGCTTAAGATTAAATATTCGTGATGGTGACGTTAATTAAATTCTTGGGGAGAGGTAGTGGTATATGAGTGGTAAAAAAATAAAAAAAGTACTTTTTATTTTACTCATACTAGTCTCTGCTTTTACTATCTTGGCAGATGAAATACTCTTAATTGATCGTAATGGCGTATATATTGTACCGGTTACCTTTAATGATTTGATTACAGTAGATGGTATATTGGATACGGGCGCAACTGAAATGTTTATCCCGTTTAATGTGATAGCAACATTGATACAATCAAAATCAATTACTATGGAAGATATTTTAAAAGAAGGTGCTTATACGTTAGCTGATGGCAGTATCCATACTAAAGAGCGTGTCAATATTGCGAAGATTGTCATTGGAGACACTACTTTTTATAACATTAGCGCCATCGTTGGCGCAAAAAACTCTCAACTTTTAATTGGACAGAATTTGCTACACACATTTGATAACTATGGCATTGATAATAAAAGAAAGATTCTAACTTTAAACAACAAATAACGTAAAAAATAAAATAAAAAAATACGTTAATATTATTACGCAAACCCATTTATAGATTTTCAGATAAATCATTTAATCCACACGGATACCATCCCTTTAAGGGATGTTATCCGTATTAACTTACAGTGACGTAAATTAAACGTCCACTACGCGACAATTTAACGCACACAGATACCATCCCTTAAAGGGATGGTATCTGTAAAATCATCACGTTAAATTATCTTAATGATAAAAGCCATCACCAAAACTTATTGTTCGCTCATAAATCAAGTCATAAACCTCATCGCATTTATTATTAAAAACAGATTTATCGTAACTTTCAGGCAAGTCTTTATGCAGGGTATTCTTAATAGCCTCTTTTACCTGTCCTTGTTCCTGCCGATTTTTGTACCAAAACGGCATTTCTGCACTCAGTTTTTTAAATTTCTGCAATAAATCCTTGGCGGCATTTTTAACAGAGATACGCTCATCCACCGTCAACTTTTCCTTATACAACAAATCAAATAATTCCAATTCGGCCTCAGTTAAACCTTCGACAATATGCCTCTGCTCTTCCTGAGTCATCGCGTCTTTAAAAACATTCAAGTCTTCAAACGTTTGCTCGGTAGTCCGTCCACCTGAATTATAGTGATCTATAACCTGCTGCAAACGCTCGACAAAGCCTTTGCGTAGCTGATTAACGGCTAACAATTCTTGCAACTTTTGTTCGATAAATCCACGTAAATGGGCGACTTCCATATTCTTAAAAGGTGAGTTTTTATAACGGGTTTGCAAGGCATCAAAATCCAGCGTACTCACATCAATTTCCTTTTCTCTGCTGATGCGGTAACTGATCCAGTTTTCTTTGACTTTATCATCGGTCAAAATACTTTCATCCAGCAAATCGGCAATGCGTTTTTTTGCCTGCTCAATATTACCGTGATCCACATTGGCATCGACACAACCGCGCAAGTAATGAAAGATAACCACCCATTTCCGACTCGTATCATCACCACTCAAAATATCGGGTTTACAGGCTTCGTATAAATTATGAATGATATTTTGATAAACATTAAATTGCTTACGCTGCTCGTCATTACCGATTAACTTATCGGCATACTCATCAAACAAGCTAATTTTATTGAAATAATCGGTTTGGTAATAAATCGCACCCAAATTAATGTCCAGCGATAAACAATAATCTGCACCTTGTTGAATAGCGTCTTGTAGCAACTCAAGTAACACCGATTTATCGGCAGCCGCAATATCTTCCTGCTCATCCAAACCGTCATCAGCCTTATTGCGACTGTAATCTGCCAACGCCTTATTTAAATTTCTGAAGACATTAAAATAATCCACGATAATGCCGCAGGTTTTGCCACGTGCAGTCCGATTGGCGCGGGTAATCGTTTGCATCAAGGTATGATTTTTCATTGGTTTATCAATATACAACGTAGATACCGTAGGCGCATCAAAGCCGGTTAACCACATGGCACACACAAAAACCAGCTTAAGCGGATGCGCGGCATCCTTAAAATTATCCTCAAGCGTCAAACCATTCTCATCCGGCTTGTTCATTCGCTTGCGATGGCGTTCAATATCCAAACCTTGCAACTTAAACTTGTCATTCTCACCCGCTTCTTCACTGATAACAACCGCCATGTCAACGGCTTTCATGTTATCACGGATACCTTTTAAATAGATTTTTCGGCTTTTATCCTGACACTGGGTGATTTGCTTATTCAATGCTTGAATTTCCGCCTTCCATTGCAACTCAACCTTGGTAAACATTTTCACTGCGGTATATTTATCCAGACAAATCACCATCGCTTTGCCTTGATAACCCCGCCTCGGAAAGTGCAGCACAATATCTTTGGCAATGGTATTTAGCCGGTCATCTGCCGTCAATATACTCACCATAGACGCATATTTATTCTGCAAGCGTTCAATTTGATGATCAGTTAAATTCTCATCCTCAAAAATTTCACAAAGCTCATCGTCCAGATCGTCATTTTGCACACAAACTTCAGGAAGCCGCCGGTCATAAAATAATTTAACCGTGGCCTCATCCTCAATGGACTGCGCAAAATCATAACGCGACACATAATCACCAAACCATTCTTTGGTTATCTCATCCCGACCCAATAACGGTGTGCCGGTAAAAGCCATGTATTGTGCATTCGGCAACGCTTGACGCATATTTTCCGCCAAACTGTTATATTGTGTGCGGTGCGCCTCATCGATAATGACGACAATATCATTCCGCTTTGAAATCAGCGGGTAAGCTTTGCCTTTTTGATAGCTAAATTTTTGAATCAGCGTAAAAATATAGCGCTTGTTGGACGCCAAAAATTCCCGTAATTCCAGTCCGCTTTTAGGACGACTGGTTTGGCTTTCTGTGGTGGCACCGGTATTTAAAAAGTTACGGTAAATCTGTCGATCCAGATCCTCGCGGTCAGTGACAATTAAAAACGTGTAATTGCCGTTTAATTTCTGAAAAATCTTGCGGCATAACAACACCATTGAATAGCTTTTACCGCTGCCCTGCGTATGCCAAAAAACGCCCAACTTGCCATCCCGCCGGGTTTCTACCGAGGTAACCGCTTTATTCACGCCAAAAAATTGGTGGTTTTTGGCAACGACTTTGTAACCGTGGTCATGATAGAGAATAAAATTTTCGACATAATCCAGCAGACGGTCTTTTTTAAACAGACTGCGCACCGCATAATCCAGACTGATTTGCTTGGCGGCAAGCTGCTTGCGGTTAATGCGTTGTTCCTCGTCATCCACGCGTAACCAATGGCTAAAATGCTCCCACGCACTATCAAAACCGCTGATGCGTGTTTCCCGTGCATTGGATAATAAGGTAATCGCATTGTAATCAAATAGCTGTGGAATATCGTGCTTGTAATGGGTCAGATTGTCATCAAAAGCGCATTTAACCGACACATTAGAATTTTTTAGCTCAATCATCACCAGTGGCAAACCATTCACATAAACCAGTAAGTCCGGTCTGCGCCAGCGTTTGCCCTGTATCCACAATTGTGCGACCAGCAAAAAATTATTATCTTCCGGCTGGTCAAAAGCCATCACCCGAACCAATTTTGGCTCTTTTCGTCCGGTCTTGTTGGTTGCTTCAACCTGAACGCCATCACGGATCAGTTGATAAACCGCTTTATTGGCCTCAAAAGCCGACAAATGATTACGCGGCATAGTGAGTTGTTTAACCGCTGCCTCTATCGCAGCTTCCGGAAGTTTACTGTTAAGTCGCCGCAGTGCTGCGTATAAACGATCCAGCAACACAACCTGTTTTTTATCACTGCGCCCGGAATTATCGTCTAAATTCTCGGCGGTGGCCGTGTAACAATTTAGGTATTCATAAGCCAGGGTTTCATTACGAAACACCTTAATGATGTCGCGTTCAATATCGTCCTCTGAAATGAAATTGGCCATGTTGTTTATCTTTAGGTAGGTTTAGGGAGTGAACGCTTCGGCTTGCTTGATGCTGAGCTTGCCGCTGATTAGGCGAGGGAGGAGTAAATCGCGTATTCTGGTTAAATTAATATTTACTTCCACTATGCACTTAATTTCATTGAGAAAAGGAATTAGAATATCATCAAATTTATTAATTAAATCACTTGTAGGTTTTAAAGCTTTAAATCGACTAAAACTATCTATCGTAATTGCATCAAATGTTGCACCATTTGCAATAGACTTCATTGAGTCCACGTTAGATTTAGTTGCAAAAAATAAATAAGATTGAGAAATTCCCGTTTTACCTCTTAATGCAAAGCAGGACTGATTCATTGCCATTGAATATAAATTAAGATTAACCTTTCCAACCGTACCCCTTGCAGTAATAAAAACTGTATTCGGTTCATACAAACTACTGTTACAGTTTTCCAATCCTTGATCAGTTATCTTCTTTTCGGTATCAAATGCGTAAATACAATTCGTATTCGCGTCCTTTGGAGTAAAAAATAAAACATCACCATTCCAATAACTTATAGTGTTAGTTGAAGGTGTGCCTCCACTTAATATATCTACTAAACCAGCGAACGGAAGCTCTTCCCAGCCATCAGGAATCCCATGCTGAAACGCCGTATTTTCCCAGCCCGGAAAACGCATCCGCACAAACCATTCTTTATAAATCTGCTGCGCCAGTTGTTCCAGCGTAGCAATGCGCTGATTGTTGGTTTCGATCAGATCATCGTAGGCACTGAGGATTTCCGCGATTTTGTCTTGAACTTCTATTTCTGGCAAAGCAACTTGAATGTTATTCAAAATTTTCATTGTCAGAAATTTTGTTGTTGCTCCTGTAGCTTGTTGCTCAAATGATTTCAAATAAGGTATAAGGAAGAAATAAAAATACCTTATATTCAACTGGTTTTTTTGTTTTGTTTCAATTATATAAGTACGCTGATAAGCATCAAATTTACCGTTAAAGTATTTTAGAGGAAATATTGCACTAGCATTATTACCAGCGAGCAGTACACATTCGGTATCAAATGCAAACGAGTTAATTTGATAAGTAGTTTGGGCGCAAGTAAAGAATGGATATAACCCACCTTCCTCAGCAGCATTAGAATCTAGCTTACCAGTCTTGAACGTAACCAAATCCTTAGCTTTAACATAATTCATATTACTTATTTTCCTATTTTATTAGCTAACCCACGCATTTATGCTTTAGCTTTAATACATCTAATTCGTTCAAATTCAGTCATGGTAAAAATCATCATAAAACTTTCTGAAAATATCAAGCCCACTGCACCGTCTCAGTTAAATCGCAGATTCAGGGATAACATCCCTTTGAGGGATGGTATCCCTACCTGGCCACTGTGCCTTCTTGGATAAAACCCGTATCCAGGGATACCATCCCTTCAAGGGATGTTATCCCTGCCAAGCCACTGAGTCTTCTTGGATAAAACCCGTATCCAGGGATACCATCCCTTTAATGGATGTTATCCCTGCCAAACCACTGAGTCTTCTTGGATAAA
>JBAXUR010000040.1:0-26285 GCA_037129595.1 Methylococcaceae bacterium
CGCGTGGGCGCGTGGATTGAAACTGCTGCCAGCGATACTTTTTATGTTGTAGGAGCGTCGCGCCCCGCGTGGGCGCGTGGATTGAAACAGCCATTGGCGTTATCCATATTGGACATGATTGTCGCGCCCCGCGTGGGCGCGTGGATTGAAACATCCCGACTTCGCCCGGCAGGCACACCATCACGTCGCGCCCCGCGTGGGCGCGTGGATTGAAACAAGCCGCCGCATTGCAACAACAACAAGCCTTTGGTCGCGCCCCGCGTGGGCGCGTGGATTGAAACTTCTTCACCCGGTAACAAACGCCGATCCCGTTCGTCGCGCCCCGCGTGGGCGCGTGGATTGAAACTACCAACTGCCCCGGCTCCAACAATCCCGTAGGTCGCGCCCCGCGTGGGCGCGTGGATTGAAACAGACTGACCGGACGGCACCAACACGCCATACGGGTCGCGCCCCGCGTGGGCGCGTGGATTGAAACATTAAAATAAGCACTGGCATTTCCGTATTTAATGTCGCGCCCCGCGTGGGCGCGTGGATTGAAACAGCGGTTGCACATAACCCGTTAAATCCAGCGGGGTCGCGCCCCGCGTGGGCGCGTGGATTGAAACCCCATGGCCCGGTAATCAATAAACAACGCGCCGGGTCGCGCCCCGCGTGGGCGCGTGGATTGAAACAGCTTGGACAAATTTAAACGGTAGTACTGGATAGTCGCGCCCCGCGTGGGCGCGTGGATTGAAACCAGATGTCCACGTTATCCCGTCAGGCGAGGTTGGTCGCGCCCCGCGTGGGCGCGTGGATTGAAACTATCATTCGATGTAAAATCGCATGGTCAATGCTGTCGCGCCCCGCGTGGGCGCGTGGATTGAAACACCATAAAGCGTAGAAAGTTTTGCCACCTCACCGTCGCGCCCCGCGTGGGCGCGTGGATTGAAACAACTCAAATATACCGACATCTGCCACCGCTTTGTCGCGCCCCGCGTGGGCGCGTGGATTGAAACATTACGCGCCGGGTGGCAATGCAGCGGCACAAGGTCGCGCCCCGCGTGGGCGCGTGGATTGAAACTGAACGGCGTGTTATCGAAGTCCAGCAAGCAAGTCGCGCCCCGCGTGGGCGCGTGGATTGAAACGCCTTTTGATTTGATTAGAGCGTATCGTGATAAGTCGCGCCCCGCGTGGGCGCGTGGATTGAAACTTTTACCTCTAGGGTTTTAACGTCCATCGGTGGTCGCGCCCCGCGTGGGCGCGTGGATTGAAACTTGTTAGTTACTAAAAATTTATGGCATCTAGTGGTCGCGCCCCGCGTGGGCGCGTGGATTGAAACAATCGTTGGAAAGAAAATATCTCGTATATGCGGGTCGCGCCCCGCGTGGGCGCGTGGATTGAAACATCAATCCTATAAGTAATTTCCCTTAAAAAATGTCGCGCCCCGCGTGGGCGCGTGGATTGAAACAACTCACTCAACGTCAACGGCTTGCCACCGCTTATGTCGCGCCCCGCGTGGGCGCGTGGATTGAAACAACTCAAGACGTTTTTCCAATGCACCCAAGCCCGTCGCGCCCCGCGTGGGCGCGTGGATTGAAACCCTTGCATCTTCCAGTTAATGATTGAATCACAGGTCGCGCCCCGCGTGGGCGCGTGGATTGAAACGAACAAGCAAGCGTCGTCAACTGAAGCCTTAAGTCGCGCCCCGCGTGGGCGCGTGGATTGAAACTTGGAGTATCCAAAAAATAGGCATGACGTATGCGTCGCGCCCCGCGTGGGCGCGTGGATTGAAACCGGTTGCTGAGATCGTTAGAGTCCCTGAGGTCGTCGCGCCCCGCGTGGGCGCGTGGATTGAAACTTTACGCGCACACCTACAGTTGGCACCATCACAGTCGCGCCCCGCGTGGGCGCGTGGATTGAAACAATTAAACCTGATAAGTCATTAGTTCTATTTCCGTCGCGCCCCGCGTGGGCGCGTGGATTGAAACTAATCTCGTTTGTTGCCGTGATTGCCAACATTTGTCGCGCCCCGCGTGGGCGCGTGGATTGAAACTGTGCATTTAGCTGGCGCCGGTAAGCTTGGGGCGTCGCGCCCCGCGTGGGCGCGTGGATTGAAACCACCTTGAGCCACAGACAACGGTGTTGTTAGTCGTCGCGCCCCGCGTGGGCGCGTGGATTGAAACACCAAGCATTTAAACATCTGGGTCACCGGTGCGAGTCGCGCCCCGCGTGGGCGCGTGGATTGAAACAGCCGTTTTAGTAGAAACTAACGCCCGTATTGTCGCGCCCCGCGTGGGCGCGTGGATTGAAACGACCATTCCAGACAGCACAAATTTTAGGACTATGTCGCGCCCCGCGTGGGCGCGTGGATTGAAACAACATCACCCGTTGCAAGTTAAGCAACTGACCTGTCGCGCCCCGCGTGGGCGCGTGGATTGAAACAGCGGGATGATTATGCGAGTTGCACCCACGGTTGTCGCGCCCCGCGTGGGCGCGTGGATTGAAACGGGCAATACGCAGTAGCGATTGGGCATCTATCGTCGCGCCCCGCGTGGGCGCGTGGATTGAAACTTTTGTTCGCCCATCACAAGAGGGCATGACCGGTCGCGCCCCGCGTGGGCGCGTGGATTGAAACTGCTGGCACTGATAGCGTAACGGTTGCCGGTGGTCGCGCCCCGCGTGGGCGCGTGGATTGAAACGGAAAATTCGTACTGTTTCCGCCCTGCCCAATTGTCGCGCCCCGCGTGGGCGCGTGGATTGAAACTGTGAAAGCACTTGAAACCCTACAGGGTGAATTGTCGCGCCCCGCGTGGGCGCGTGGATTGAAACACCAACACAGTGGCACCAAATTGCGTATTACGAGTCGCGCCCCGCGTGGGCGCGTGGATTGAAACAGCGTATTTGGTCGCAGTCCAATGGCTCAAATGTCGCGCCCCGCGTGGGCGCGTGGATTGAAACCCAGTCATAGAGGGCATCAGTAATCCCTCCAATGTCGCGCCCCGCGTGGGCGCGTGGATTGAAACATACAAGAAAAGACGATGACGATGATGATGATGTCGCGCCCCGCGTGGGCGCGTGGATTGAAACATATATTTTTGACCTAGCGCTTTAAACCCCTCGGTCGCGCCCCGCGTGGGCGCGTGGATTGAAACAATTGTCATCATTGCTCACTACTCCATGCGTCGTCGCGCCCCGCGTGGGCGCGTGGATTGAAACATTTGGCTATGCAATTACAGCATTAAAAGCTGGTCGCGCCCCGCGTGGGCGCGTGGATTGAAACAAACGTATGTTGATGGGCGGAAGGTTATCAGGCGGTCGCGCCCCGCGTGGGCGCGTGGATTGAAACAACCATCCCGCCTATTCCTAGACACACGCGGTAGTCGCGCCCCGCGTGGGCGCGTGGATTGAAACTATATTGCCAAGCAACTGGCTCTTGCTCAGGCTGTCGCGCCCCGCGTGGGCGCGTGGATTGAAACAATGATCCACATAAACATTACAGAGGTTAAATGGTCGCGCCCCGCGTGGGCGCGTGGATTGAAACCGAAATCCTAAAAAAACGTTCCCTTGTTATATGTCGCGCCCCGCGTGGGCGCGTGGATTGAAACCGAAATCCTAAAAAAACGTTCCCTTGTTATATGTCGCGCCCCGCGTGGGCGCGTGGATTGAAACCGGTATAGCCCCCAAGATTAACCCGCCTTTATTGTCGCGCCCCGCGTGGGCGCGTGGATTGAAACTGGTGTAAAAGGCCCACCTAATGGTTCAACTGGTCGCGCCCCGCGTGGGCGCGTGGATTGAAACATCACTAGGGGTAGCAGGTACGCGCCAATCAAGGTCGCGCCCCGCGTGGGCGCGTGGATTGAAACTCAACTGTGGTGCAACACAAGCAGGGACATTTAGTCGCGCCCCGCGTGGGCGCGTGGATTGAAACAGCGTAAACAGGAGCAGACCAAGGAGCGGACGGTCGCGCCCCGCGTGGGCGCGTGGATTGAAACATAACATACGCACGATAATGAGTAACGGCAGGGTGTCGCGCCCCGCGTGGGCGCGTGGATTGAAACAATAGAGAATTCCCGGGCGCGGATGGGGATTGGGTCATGCGGGTATTAAATCAGTTCTTGAAAAATCATTGCCTTTGAACAATAGGGACTTATTGAACTATTTCGCTACCGCATAACTACAACAGTCACCAAAATTTAGTTTTGCGGGGTGCCGACCCTTACCAAATTGCCGCCACGCAATACGAGCCAATTTTGCTTGTTCAGTATCGAAGCTAATGATGGTTGGCGTGATGACTTCCAATAATTCATCAAATTCTTTTGCCCCTGTTCGCCTCTTTTGTATTCGATTACCATCGAAGATTCGACAATGCTAACTGCACGATGCCGGTCGGGGTTTGCAACCCCGACCGAAACGTTTGAAGCCATCAATAACGTTCAAAACCCCGTCACGCCTATGAATTCTGCAAAAAGGTTTGATTTTAAAAGCTACCAGCCATTGTCTTGTGCCATGAAAAACCGCCACACGCTGTATTCGTTGATCTTTTCACCGTTCAGGATGATTTTTTATCAAGCTCATGTGCAGGGAACGATTCCTTGATTAATTGCCCGTTGCGTACTGAAATGGTTTTTAGTAGATTCAGTTTCACTGCTGCACAGGCAGCCTAAATAAATAAATAAATAAATAAAAATTAATATATCTATTATAAAAAGTAGATCGCATAACTGGGGGTCAGAGTTAACTTAAGTTACTGACCCCGGTTATTTACAAAACTTTGTAAAACAGACGCGATAAAGCGCGTCTCTACGTATCTTCCAATTTAACCTGAAACATGATTTATTTATATTCCAAGCCGATCTATGCGACTGTTTAGGTGTTCGGTGCGAACTTTACTATTCAATAATGTAGACAACAAGGACTGTTCAGGTTATTGAGTGCTTTATATCTGGGGGTCTCTGGGGGCGATTTTAAACTTATATCCTTCTTGATGGTACATCATCTATTACTTATGCTATCGTCCGCTTAACTTATCTGTTATTGTAAAGCGATTGACTAACCCGATAGCGGTATTAGACTTGCCGACAACTGTTCTGGCAGTGTCATTCAAGGTATTGGTTTTGTCCATAAAGGTTTTAGCTTGGCCTTGCAAGGAAGGGCTATGCTGATAGAGCTGTTACATCTGACAGTAGAGGTGTAATGCTTGGCAATACAGGTGCAACGTCTTGTAGTTGAGGTGCTGCCTCTGGCAATATCCCCTCTGCGCCTTGCCGAACCTTGTCGGTATACGCATTTTACGCGGCTGGACAGGTCGCTCTAGCAACTCAACCTGGCCGGTATTTTATATCCTTAATAAAGGAAAAGACTATTATGCCCAATCAAGCTTATTTTCCCTCCAATGAAGCCGATCGAGTGGTCTGGCTTACCCATTTTTGCACCAAGCTAAGCGTTCACGGCTCCAATTTAGGCCTTAGCGCTGACGATATTGCCAATACCCTGGCCGATGTCGGTTTTTACGTCTGGGTGATCGGCACCTGGAACCCCGCCATTCAACAAAATGCACTGGAGGCCACTGCTTATAAAACCACTGTCGCGACCGGTACAGGCAGCGATTTAATACCCTTACCCACTCATGCCGTGTTCGACCAATCGCCCGCCGTGCGCTTGCCGGGCGTATTGACGCGCTTGTTTAATCTGGTGCAGCGCATTAAGATTAGCACCGCTTACACTGATTCGGTAGGTCAGGATCTTGGTATCATTGGTAGCCAGAACAACAGCACCCATCTTATTCCGGACTTTACTGCTACTACGGAGCGCGGTGCCAGCATTGAGCGTGTCAAGATCGTCTTTACCAAGTACCATCATGACGGTATCTCTATTGATACCCGCCGTAACAGCGGCGAGTGGGAGTTTTTGGCTATCGTTATGGTAAAACCTTGGTATGATGAACGCACTTTGCTGAATGCCAGTGTCCCGGAAATCCGTGAATACCGTCTGCGCTGGTGGGATAAAGGCGATGCCAACGGGGAATTTTCTCCGGTGCAACGAGTAACAGTTGGGCCGTAAACGGGGCTTGTGTGTCTACTTAAAAAGAATATATAAGCACCTTTTGGCATCCTTCATTCCTCGGTTTACACTTTTTGCAATTACAGTCACGGTCGGGTTACGGCTAGCACCTAACCGAACCGTTAAGGATTATTAATATTTTTTGTAATAAAACATAAAGTGATAACTACTTTTAGGCGTCTATGAAGGATGCCCGCCTTTTAAATTAAAACCCCGATGTATAAACATCAACATAGGTAACTCGCAATTAATAACTCCCTCCCTATGGTTCCCGTTCCGGTAATGCCGATAGTGACACAAAATCGGCGACAGCCGGATTTGTCATCGCACTAAGGAATGCTCATGAAGTAACTTCGGCATCTTGCACCCTCTCCCACTGGGAGCATAGGTATCTATACAACTTTTACTTATATTAAAAACTATGAGTTACGACAGAATCAAGCTCCCTCTCCTGTTGGAGAGGGTTGGGGTGAGGAGAATAAAATCAAGCAGTTATATTCCCCTCATCCCAACCTTCTCCCTTTGGAGAAGGAGCAGTAGGACTTGTGTAGATACCTATGCACTGGGAGAGGGTTGAGGGGATATTAATGGTTAAGTTATTTCATGCGCACTTATTAGCGTCCAAACTTGATTACATCGAAACAGCTTGGCTTTCTTGACCTTAATGATTGATAGAATGTTGACGCTGGTCGTTAAGTGTCATAAGGTTAGCGGTATTGGGTGTAAAATCATCATAACTGCCTATTTAAGGTACAAATTTGGAGCTTCAGTTGCACTGTTTTTTCGAGAAGTGCTGATTGCCAATAATTAAAAAAATTCCCAATGTCCCATGATACGTTAAAATAGTGGGCTAAATTCAACTGACTAACAGGTAAGGTGTGTAATTGAAAACACAAGTTTTGGTACTGGGCGGTGGCCCTGGCGGTTATACAGCGGCGTTTCGTGCGGCTGATTTAGGTAAACAGGTAACCCTGGTTGAGCGTTATCCGGTATTGGGCGGCGTTTGTTTAAATGTCGGTTGCATCCCGTCAAAAACTTTGTTGCATGTGGCTAATGTGCTCAATGAAGCGAAAGAATTAAGTCCTGCGGGCATTAACTTTGTTCAGCCAGAGGTTAATCTGGAGCAATTGCGGGATTGGAAAAACAAGGTCAGTGGTCAGCTTAATAGCGGTTTGGCGGCGTTGGCAAAACAGCGCAATGTCACCGTTATTCAGGGCACCGGCCAGTTTGTGTCTGACACACAAGTTCAGGTTAATTCACAACTGATTGAATTTGAGCAGGCCATTATTGCGGTCGGGTCACAGCCGGTAAAAATCGCTGCATTTCCCAATGATGACTCACGGTTAATGGACTCAACCGATGCGCTTAATTTGGAAGATATTCCCAACAAACTGTTGATTGTTGGTGGCGGTATTATTGGTCTGGAAATGGCGACTGTTTATAACGCACTGGGCAGTAAAATCACCATCGTTGAAATGCAGGAGCAAATCATCCCCGGTTGCGATAAGGATTTGGTCAGACCGCTGATGACAAAAATCAAAAAAGACTATGACAATATCTTTCTGGACACGTGTGTTAAAAGTATTGAAGCGGTAACCGAGGGTTTAAAAGTCACTTTTGAGGGTAAATCTGCGCCGGAATCAGAAGTGTTCGATAAAGTATTGGTCGCGGTAGGCCGCAGACCCAACGGGCATTTGTGTGGTGCGGATAAAGCCGGTATTACTATCGATGAGCGCGGCTTTATTCCGGTTGATAAACAACAGCGTACCAATGTAAGCCATATTTTTGCGATTGGTGATGTGGTGGGTAATCCCATGCTGGCGCATAAAGCCACGCATGAAGGTAAAATTGCCGCCGAAGTGATTTCAGGATTGGCTACCGAGTGGCAGGCGTTGACGATTCCTTCGGTGGCTTATACCGATCCTGAAATAGCGTGGATGGGCTTGACTGAAAATGATGCCAAAGCACAAGGCATCGACTATGAAAAAGGCGCTTTTCCGTGGGCAGCCAGTGGCCGCTCTTTGTGTATTGGCCGTAAAGAAGGCATGACCAAATTGCTTTCTGATAAAAAAACCGGACGCATTCTGGGTGCGGGTATTGTGGGAACCCATGCCGGTGAATTGATTGCCGAAGCCGTGTTGGCTCTGGAAATGGGTGCCACGGTTGAAGATATCGCCTTAACCGTTCATGCCCATCCGACCTTGTCTGAAACCTTGGGGTTAACAGCTGAAATGATTGAAGGTACCATTACTGATCTTTATATTAAAAAACGATGAAAAAATCTCTGAATAAAAGCGTTATTACCAATCTTGTTGCCGTTGCCATTATTATTTTGGGTGCCATCAGCCCGATAGTACCCGGTTTAATCACCTCGGTTGGTTTTTTTGCGCTGTCCGGTGCCTTTACCAATTGGCTGGCTATTTATATGCTGTTTGAGAAGGTGCCGTATTTATACGGTTCCGGCGTGATACCTGAGCGCTTTGAAGAATTTAAACTTTCTATCAAGCAACTGATGATGCAACAGTTTTTTACCGTCCAAAACATTGAGCAGTTTATTGAAACAGAAGAAGGGCAGGGCGGTAAGATGTTGAATCTGGAACCGTTCTTAAATGCAGTTGACTACGACCGAATTTATGAAAGCTTGGTGTCATCCATTATGGAATCCTCTTTTGGCGGTATGTTGTTAATGATGGGTGGGCCGGATGCCCTGGCACCGTTAAAAGAACCCTTTACCGAAAAGATAAAAATTACTCTGGTCGACATGATTGAGTCAGACCGTTTTAAAGCAGCGCTCAAGGAAGGATTGGATGCCCATAAAATTGGCGTCGATATTATCGACAAAATTGAAACCGTCATTGATAAACGCCTGAATGAACTAACCCCGCAACTGGTTAAAGAAATGGTGCAAGCCATCATTCATGAACATTTAGGCTGGCTGGTGGTTTGGGGCGGATTTTTTGGCGGCTTGATGGGCGTGTTATTCGCTATTATTGTCTAATGGAAACCGTCGCTTTAGCCTTTGAAGAGCTGGGAGATCCCGATGCTGCGCCGCTGATTATTCTGCATGGTTTTTTTGCATCCTCGCGTAACTGGCGGCAAATAGCCGAAAAGCTGGCCGTCACGTTTCATGTTTATGTGTTGGATTTACGTAATCACGGCGCGTCGCCACATCATCCGGTCATGGATTATCCGTCCATGGCAGCGGATTTGTTGCAATTTATGGATACCCGCCACTTAACAACCGCCAGTGTGCTGGGTCACAGCATGGGCGGTAAAGTGGCGATGTGGTTTGCCTTGAATCATCCAGGGCGTATCGATAAACTAATTATCGTTGATATTGCCCCCGTCAATTATAAGCACTGTTTTAATAACTTGATTGATGCTTTAAAAGCACTGCCGTTATCCGACATCAACAATCGTAAACAGGCCGAGTTACTGCTGGCTACCGCCATACCCGAACTCGGTTATCGCCAGTTTTTATTGCAAAACCTTATCCTGAAAGACGGCGCTTATTGCTGGCGCGTTGATCTGGATATTTTTTATAGCACGGCACCCCATATCATCGCTTTTCCCGCTGTTGAACAACTCACGCCGTTTACTGGAAAAACGTTGTTTTTGGCAGGTGAAGAGTCAAACTATGTTAAAGCGGAAGATATAAAAACATTGTTCCCCGATGCCACGCTGAGTGTTATTTCCAATGCCGGACACTGGCTGCATGTACAACAGCCGGGTGTTTTTATAGAACAGGTTGAAGAGTTTTTGTGTAGGTTGGGTTAGCGATAGCGTAACCCAACATTTGTAGTGTTGATGTGTTGGGTTGCGACTATCGCCTAACCCAACCTACAGAACGCACCGTTACTCGACAATCATACTCAAAGGTCGGGCGCAAAGAGACATGCCCGACAGGACTTATAACCCGAAACGTTTGGTAGTGATATACGATACATCCCCTTATTTATTCATCTAATATCAATCAGGTAAAAATGTTTATAAAAAGTTATACAGCAATCATTTTAATGACTGTTTTATGGGGCGTACAGGCTTATGCCGACGGGCATAAAGTAGCGATTGCCAGTGCGCATCCGTTGGCGACGGCAGCGGGCTTTGAGATTCTGGACAAAGGCGGCAATGTGTTTGATGCGGCGGTGGCGGTTAGCGCGGCATTGGCGGTTGTTGAACCGACGGGTTCAGGCTTGGGAGGCGGGGGTTACTGGTTGCTGCACAGGGAAAAAGACGGTTTTGAAACCCTGATTGATGGCCGTGAAAAAGCACCCTTGGCGGCGCATAAAGCGATGTATCTGGATAAAGACGGCCAAGTAATTCCAAAGTTATCCCTTGATGGTGCGTTGGCGGCGGCTATTCCCGGTATGCCTGCGGGCTTGGCGCATTTGTCGGAAAAATACGGAAAGTTGCCACTGGCGGATAGCTTGGCTCCGGCAATTCGCTATGCCCAGACAGGTTATGCCATTGGCGATCGCTATTTAAAAATGCTAAAAGTCAGAGCCGAGTTAATCAAGCAATACCCTGCGACAGCCGCTATATTTCTGGATAACGGCAAGTTGCCCCAGCCTTATTCTATACTCAGACAAGCGGATTTGGCGCACACTTTAACGCAGTTGGCAAAATCAGGTCGGGATGGTTTTTATAGCGGTTGTATGGCTGATAAACTGGTTAAGGGGGTTACTAAGGCGGGTGGTATCTGGACAAAAGAAGATCTTGAGTCTTACCAAATTGCCGAGCGTAAACCGGTGACCGGTCAGTATAAAGGTATAAAAATCACCAGTGCAGCGCCGTCATCCTCTGGTGGTATTGTGTTGATTGAAGCCTTAAATATTTTATCCGGTTACGATTTGCAAAAAACGGATGAAATTACCCGTAAACATTTGATAACTGAAGCCATGCGCCGCGCTTATCACGATCGTACCTTGTATTTAGGGGATGTAGATTTTATTGACATTCCCGTTAAACGTTTGTTAAATGAAGACTATGCGGCAGGCTTGCGTAGCAGTCTTCGGCTCGATAAAGCCTTGCCGAGTGAGATGTTGTCTGGCGAGTTAGAGCAACAACGCGAAGGCACCAATACTACCCATTTTTCGATTATTGATGAGGAAGGTAATCGGGTGGCCGCAACGCTCAGTATTAATTTTCCTTTTGGATCAGGCTTTGTAGTCGCAGGAACCGGTGTTATTTTAAATGATGAGATGGATGATTTTTCCAGTCTTCCAGGTGCCATGAACGGCTATGGTTTGGTCGGTGGTGTTGCCAATGCTATCGCACCCGGCAAGCGGATGTTATCCAGCATGACACCGACTTTTCTTGAAACCGACACCCAGGTTGCTGTGCTGGGTACGCCGGGTGGCAGTCGTATTATTTCAATGGTGCTGTTGGCGGCGCTGGATTTTGCTAAAGGAAACGGGCCTGAATCTTGGGTGCAAGTGCCACGTTTCCATCATCAATTTATGCCTGATGTGATTGAATATGAAAAAGGTGCCTTGTCTGATGTCGAGATTAAAGGTCTTGCCGAAAAGGGTCATCAACTGAAAGTAGCGCGTTATCCCTATGGCGATATGCAGGCTGTGTTATTAAATAAAGCCAACAAGTCACTGTCTGCTGCCAGTGATAAACGCGGCGAGGGCCGGGCGATTGTTGGGCATTAATGAAGTAGAAATTTGGCATGGCAAAGTCATTGCCGAGGACGCGGATTATCTAGCTTACTGGCGTGTCCTTGATGAGGCCGAGCAAGCTCAAGCCCAAAAGTTTAAAAGTGAGTTGTTACACAAACGTTATGTAGAAATACATGGTCGTTTAAGAAATCGGTTGGCTCATCAGCTTAATGACTCGCCGGAAAAAATAAGCATAAAAAAAGCCGAGCAGGGCAAACCTTATCTGGCCGATTATCCGGAGTTGGCCTTTAATTTGTCGCATTCGGCAGACAGGGTGCTGATTGCCATGAGCTGGAACTGTCAACTGGGTGTTGATATTGAGCTTTGTAAACCAAGAATTAACGTGTCCGGTCTGGTTAATAAATGTTTTGCTGAAGAAGAAATAGGCTACTGGAATAAACTGCCTGAGACCCAAAAAAATCAGGAATTTTACCGTTTATGGACACGCAAAGAAGCTTTTGTAAAAGCGACCGGACACGGTATTACTTTAGGATTAAATCAATGTGTTGTTTATCCTGAAAACCCCACAGAATTTTTAAGGGTTCCTGAGTTGTGTGGTAAGGCTTCTGCGTGGCACGTTCTGGATATTGAGTTGGGGGAGGGTGTTTGCGGTGCAATAGTCGCGGATAAAAAACTTTCGGCTACCCTCTTAAGATGGGATAGATAACTTCCCGGGAACGCCGAGCCCCAGCTCGGCAGGGGATAGTCAGGCTGATTACTGTCTATTGGTGAATACGCCGAGCTGGGGCTCAGCGTTCCCGGAATCAATAGGTCAGTTTTATTTATCTGTTCCGGTTTAAATGGGTAGCCAAACTTTCTATTATCAGGGTGATGGATTTTTTAGCGTAAATAAGGCTACTCAGCGGGTTATTAATAGCGCAGAATACCGACACATAAACCGATTCGCCTTGAAATTAATACGCTTCAAGGGTTTTTAAAGCACGTCAAACTGGAGTTTTGTCATTGAAAAACAAGTTAATCAAGCTGTTCGCGGGGTTGTGCGCCCTTATTTTTAGTGGTTGCGCCAGTCAAAACGCACCGCCTGTCCAACCGGTAGCACAGGTAAATCTGAATCAATTTATGGGTGCTTGGTATGTGATCGCGTGTATTCCCACGATGATTGAAACCGAGGCTTATAATGCCATTGAATCCTATCAACTTGAAAAAGATGGCAGCATCAATACCACTTTCACCTTTAGAAAAGGTGGCTTTGTTGGCCCTGAAAAGCGCTATAATCCCACTGGTTTTGTGGTTGAAAATACTAATAATGCCGTCTGGGGCATGCAATTTATCTGGCCCTTTAAAGCGGAATATATCATTGCGCATCTGGATAAAGATTACACCACCACCATTATCGCCAGAAATGCCCGGGACTATGTTTGGATTATGGCTCGCTCACCGGTGATCAGTGATAGCCAATACCTTGAATTAACAAAAAAAGTGGCAAGCCTGGGTTATGATGCAAACAAGTTGTATAAAGTGCCGCAACAAGTCATTAAGTAATAAAGTATTGCCCAATCAATTATTAATTTTCCTGTTTCTAGTGACATTATTCAGGATTTTTTAGGAAGCAGATAAAGAACTCTTTGTTTGTACCCCACGTTCTGTCGGCTTATAATTCCTTAAGAATGATAATGAATTTGTCTGGTTTGTGAGCAACAGACAAAAACATTATTTTAAAAGACAATACGCTATTGTTTAATGCTTTGGGAGCTGGATGTTGATTGTACATAAAACCACCGACCGTTATGGGTCATTATCTATTGGACTCCATTGGATAATGCTGTTATTGCTGATAGCTGTATATGCCTGTATTGAGTTGCGGGTATTTTTTCCTAAAGGCAGTGATTTACGTACGGCACTTAAGACATGGCACTTTATGCTGGGTTTATCGGTTTTTGTTTTAGCCTCCATACGCTTGGCGGTACACCTGATTAATCCCGTTGATCTTATTGAGTCTGCCTTGCCTGGGTGGAGCACGTTATTATCCAAACTTATGCAGATAACGCTCTATATCTTCATGATTGGCATGCCCCTGGCCGGATGGTTACTGCTTAGTGCCGAAGGTAAACCGATTCCAATTTTTGGCTTGCAACTGCCGGCACTGATGGGCGAGAGTAAAGACCTGGCGGAGTTGATTAAAGAGATTCATGCCACCATGGGTACTGTCGGTTATTTTCTCATAGGCTTACATGCTTCAGCCGCATTGTTTCATCACTACGTCTTAAAAGACAACACGCTTTTGAGAATACTTCCAAAACGAGATTAATTCCGTATCTGTTGATGACATGTAAATTTACACGCAAACGCTTGCGGTATTATTACTTGGTGCTGAATAAAAAAGTGTCCAAGCGACGTATGATAGAGTTAAACGCTTTTCAATAGTTAGCAGAAATTTAAAGAGATTGCTCCAGCATGGTACAAATTCGGCTAATAGCTCCCTGATTATAACGGATAAATGCCTTGCCTTTTTCAGCCAGTGCCTGTCTATAGTCAGGTTGTTGATACAACGATAAAATGGTATTAACCAGTTCGTCTTTATTTTGACATTGAATGGCGGCATCATGGCTTAGCACGCCGCGAGCTATTTCTTTAAAGTTTTCCATGTGCGGCCCAAACATAACAGGAACACCGACTGCGGCTGCCTCCAGAATATTATGTCCACCGACAGGCACCATGCTGCCACCCACAAAAGCAACATCTGCTGCGGCATACAGCGCTTTTAATTCACCCATCGTATCAACCAGATAAACATCTGTTTCTGTATAAGTCTTGGCTCCCGTTGTGCGCATAATGACCGCTAACTTAAACTGTTCACACAATTTTTTAACGTCGGCAAAGCGCTCTGGATGTCTGGGCACTATAACCAATAATAATTCAGGTATTTTTTGCTTGATTTGTGTATATAGCTCAAGAAACAGCGCTTCTTCGTCTTTATGGGTGCTGGCGATTAACCAGACAAACCGGCCTTCAAACAAGTCGGTTTTTATCTGCAAGCCCTGTGCAAGGGTTGACGGTGGAATTTCAACATCAAATTTTATATTGCCCAATGTGTTAACTTTTTCACTGGCTGTACCAATAGCGATAAACCGGTTTGCGTCATCTTGAGTTTGTGTCGCAATACCGCATACTTGTGCTAAAGCGGGATGAACGAGTGCAGGAATTTTACGATAACCGCGCGATGATTTTTCAGATAATCGGGCATTGATAATATATAAAGGGATAGCGTTTTTTCCACAACCCGCGAAAAGGTTTGGCCATATTTCGGTTTCCATAATAACCGCCAACTTTGGCTTAAAACAGCGCATAAACCGGTTGATTGCATCGGGAACATCATAAGGGAGATAGACATGGGCAACGGTATCTTGCATCACGGCCTTAACTCTGGCGGAGCCGGTCGGTGTAGTCGTGGTGATTAATAATTTGGCATCCGGATATTGCTTTTGTATGTGCCGGACAAGCGGAAACAAAGCTTCGGCTTCGCCTACGGAGACGGCATGAAACCAGATGACATCTTGGGGGAATGGTTTATTGTAAAATGCAAAACGTTCGCGCCACCGGTATCGATAGTCGGGCGCTTTTATACCACGCCAGAGCAGGCGCAAGAGTATGAAGGGTATTAACAGATAAAAAATGCAAGTATAAAAAAAAAGCATACATAAAAGACGCAAGGTTTGCGGCGATATCCTTTGCAGAAAATCGCCTAAGGAGCAAGGTTAAAAAGTTAACGCTTTCCCCTTTCGCCTTGCGTTTTTATTAATTATGCTTCAGCAACTACTTTAATAGTCAGTGTTACTATTACATCAGAATGTAAGTTGATGTCGATAGGATACTCACCAATATGGCGAATTGCCCCATGCGGCAAACGAATTTGATGTTTTTCAACCGCAATACCTGCGGCAGTAATAGCTTCAGCAATATTGTGTGTACCAATTGAGCCAAACAATCTGCCTTCATCACCCGCTTTGTGGGCAATTTCAATTTGCAGCTTGGTTAGTTCATTACCCAATTTTTGAGCAGTACTTAACTTTTCGGCTGCGGCTTTTTCAAGCTCGGCACGACGCTCTTCAAATTCGGCAATTTTCTTGGTTGTTGCAGGAACTGCTTTACCTTGTGGAACAAGATAGTTTCTGCCGTAACCTGATTTAATGGAGACTTTGTCGCCCAGGTTACCCAAGTTTGCTATCTTTTCAAGAAGAATAACTTCCATCTTTTAATCCTCACCTTTCGGTTTTTAAACCATTATTTATACGCCGTCAGGCGTGTGTGTATTCGATTTTTTTTTGCGTAAGCTCAACCACGGATCACTCAAGCCAATTAGAGCAACAAGCAGCATGGCATGGGGTATCAAAAACAGGGTTATATAAAACATCGGCACCATAAATCGTGCTAGTTTCTTCCCTAAAAACACGGTATGTAAAACAGCCGTTCCACTCACTGTGTATAACACAAACAGCAAGATGCTAATATTCCATGCTATTTCAGATATAACGCCAGAGCTTGACAAAGCAACGGCTATGACAGCAACACTACCTATTGACAATCTGGGTTTGGTATCCAAAGACAAGAATTCTTGCCTGAAACCACCCGGATTATAAAGATTTGCCTGCCACCACCGCCCCAAAAACAAGCCAAACAATAAGCCAAATACTGAGCCTGCGGCAACCACGCCAGTCATGTAATGTACCATAACATCGATGGTTCGTTGAATATCTGCAATCGGTGCGTCTGCCGGTATCATTTGCAAAAGCACGGCTTTCCACATTGTGGCAGGATCTGCCGCATAGAGATAAAAACCTATGACGCCAACAATGCCAATCAATATGGCAATTTCAACCGCCAGCGATAAATGCCGACCTTCTCTTAAGATGATTGAAATCAACCAGACCGGCAACCACAGAACCATTACATAAAGCAATGCAAACTGATAATTACCGAGTACCAGAAAGCCTAAAAGACCGGCTGCAAAACTGGAGCAAATTAAAACATATAAACCTTCGAATGCTCCCCGCCTTAAAGTAACGAGAGCAACGGTGGCTGAACTTACAACACTTACCGGGGGCATCATTAGTGACAACAATGCGAGAGAGGAGGCCACTATCATGGCCTGCACTCTGCCTCGCATAATGTAAGTCGCTAAAAAATTCATAGCCCCTCCGGTTATGTTATTTGTGTGCGTCGCAGAACGGCAGCAATGCAATAAAACGAGCGCGTTTAATTGCAACACATAACTGTCTTTGATACTTGGCACTGGTTCCTGTGATACGGCTAGGAACAATTTTGCCGGTTTCAGTAATGTAATCGCTTAATAAATCCAGATCTTTATAATCGATCTGCGTTCCACCTTCTGCACTGAATCGGCAGAATTTTTTGCGTCTGATGTTACGTGCCATAATAATTTCCGTAATCCAATAAGTTAAAAGTGTTATTCAGGAATGATTTCGTCAGCGTCAGCATCAAAATCAACATCGTCTAAATCAACTTCTTCGTCGATATCACCTGTTGCAGGTACAACAACCGCTTCTCTGGCAGCCGCATCTTTAGCTCTGGACTCAGCGATTTTATTTTCTTCCGCTGTTGATGTGGCAATAGTAGACGGTTCAGTAATGGCTGCTTTTTGCAATAAAGTCATGCTACGTAAAATAGCATCGTTGAAACGGAAGCCACTTTCCAGTTCTTCCAATGTAGCCTGATCACACTCAACATTCATCAGCACGTAATGGGCTTTATGAATTTTTTTAATTGGATAAGCCAGATGTCTACGACCCCAGTCTTCCAAACGGTGAATAGTACCGGATGCTGCTTCAATGGTTGACTTGTAACGTTCAATCATTGCTGGAACCTGAGCGCTTTGGTCAGGATGGACTAAAAAGACAATTTCATAATGTCGCATTATTTTTCCTTTCGGTTAAGCCTTCCTTCTCTGTCTTAAAAAGAAGGTAAAGCAAGGAGGAGCGATATGCTCCGTAGAACCCGGCATTATAAAGTATTTTATTGCGATCAGAAAATATTTTTGTTAAAAATACATAATAAGCAATCGTATATCTAATATTACGACCTTAAAAACCATAGGTGTCTACACAACTATTATGCGCATAAAAGCAACTACCATTGGGTAACCAGGGCTTTGTTTTTCCTCACGATGCGAGACATTTTTTTGTAGGGGCGGGCTTTACGCATGCGTGTTAGCAGTTCAACCGCAAGGGATTGCCTCTACAAGACACAGATATCGTTACACAAAAGGGTTATCCACGTAAGCCGGGACAAGCGTTATTCTTAAAGTTCGGTAACTTCCACCATCACACTCATTGCGGGCGTTTGTGGATTATTAGCCTGAAATGAGCCGGCAACGGGCGGCACCGATTCTGGATGTCGACTCATGGCTACAGCGATATGATCGTTACCAACCACCTGACCCGATGTAGAATCAAAGCCTTTCCAGCCAACGCCAGGCAAGTAAACCTCAGACCATGCATGAGTTGAACCTTGGATCTGTTGAAGCGGGGACGTGTACAGGTAACCACTAACAAAACGCGCCGCCAACCCTAATGAACGACAGGCCTCGATAAATAGCGTCGCAAAATCACGGCATGAACCCGCGCGGCGGGTTAGCGTAATTTTCGGCGTCTGCACGCCTGGTTCCTCGCGCTCTTGATAAACAAAGCCGGTGGCGATTGCTTTATTAATCCACTCCAGTAAAAGATAAGTTTCTACTACCTGACCCGCACACCAAAATTGCCGCAACCATTCGGCCAACAATAGACGATCTTCATTAAAATTACTTGATAGATACGGTTCCAAATCAACGCGCTCGGCGACATCGTACTGAAAAGGAAACAACACAGCATAATCTGCTACCAAAAAATCAAGTGGCTGATCATTATAATGTTGAATCAAAATACGGCTGGAAATTGAAAGCAAGCTGCCTTGTTCCAAAAAAGTCGCCTGAGCTACGGCATTGTCGTACACATCGCGTTGCCAGTGTAGTTGATGTGCCGGAAAAATAACCAGTTCAGCCGATTCAATACGAATTTCGTGCCCTTCCCGAGGTCGCAACAGCAATTGATGCGGCAATAAGGTTACCGCTTCCGCATATTGGTAAGTCGTTACATGCTTTATTAGCAGTCGGCGCATTTCAATCACTCCAGGGATCGGCAGTAAAGCGTAGTTTGGTATTCATTCTGACACACTATTTAAACCTTGCCTAAAAACCATCTAAACCTGTTTCGCGACAGGGGTTAACGGTGAATGGTTTAACTTGATGATTAACTATCAGCAATGAAAAAACACCTGCTTCCCGAGTTTGGGATTTTTCGCAATGTACGAAGCCCATGCGGAAGCGAGCTGATAGGTTAAGCCCTTTCAGTGCTTTTAAACCCGTAAGCCTTGTCGATAGGGCAACAAATTCATCGATGCCCAACATTACAATATTGACGTTCTGGCATTTGCAGATAATAACTTTTAATACCTTGAAAGAATGGTATTTGTCCATCCTTAAGCGGGTAGACGACTTTGGGTATGTCGTTAGTGAGCCTTATTGAAATTTATAAAGCATCCAAGTTGCGCGTATCACCCAGATTGCGCATTTGTCTGAGTATCCAGTTTTGCCTTCTAAGAACATAACTTGAGGGGCGTGCAGCGCGGAGTCGCAGCGGATTGGGCAAGGTGGCTGCAAGCATGGCGGCTTGTGAGCGACTGAGGTTTTTTGCGGGAATGCCAAAGTAGTGTTGGCTGGCGGCTTCTATGCCAAATAAATGATCACCAAATTCGGCAATATTCAGGTAAACCGCCACGATTCGTTCTTTAGTCCATATTATTTCAATTAATAACGTAAACCAGACCTCCAGACCTTTACGGATAAAACTTTTTGATGGCGTTAGAAACATGTTTTTGGCGACTTGCTGGGAAAGGGTACTGGCTCCTCTGAGTCGTCGTCCGCCATTGACATATGCGGTAATGGCAGAGCGTATGGCTTGTAAATCAAAGCCAAAGTGTTGGTAAAACTGTTGGTCTTCTGAAGCAATAACCGCTGCCGCCGCATTGGGGGAAATGTTTCTTGCACTGACCCATTGATATTGAATGGGCTTAAATGATTGGTCGTCAATTAAATCTTCATAATGCCGATACACCATAAAAGTGGTCGTTGGCAAAGGTAGCCAACGGAAAACATAAACCGCTATGACAGAGGAAGCGATAAAGAAAAGCAGGCTGTTTCGCAGTATTACACGGAAGGATAATGACCGGGTTGGACTGGTTTGTGGATGACGATTTTTTTTGGTCAATTTACAGAGGCTAGGGTTTGTTGATGTAGGTGGCTTTATCGCCTTGGGCGAAGCAGCGTTTTGATACATGATAAAGCCTTTGTATCAGCTTGAACACAAAGTAATTGCCTTTTGACAGGACAGTATTGGCTATAAATCATTTTACGTTCTTGGTGAGCTTGTCGAACCATTCGCCCGGATATTTTTGTTCGGTATCATTCACGAGATCTTGAGTTTGCCAGCCGCCACCCAAGGCTTTGTATAAAGCAACCAGATCGGTTGACAGTTGGGCTTCACTATCGACCAGATTGCGTTGCGTTTGGAAAAGCGCCTGCTGGGTTTGGAGTACATCCAAAAACATGGTTAAACCATTACTATAGCGTTCATCCGCCATTTCAACTGCCAACTGGCTTGCGGTCACTGCTTGTGCAAGCGATTGGTGTCGCTGTTGTTCATTGTTATAGGCAACCAGTGCATCTTCGACTTCTTTAAAGGCATTTAAAACAGTGGACTGATAGGCGAGGAAAGCCAGGTCAAATTGGGCATTTTTGCTTTTAATATTGGCGTTAATGCGTCCCCAATTTAAAATGGGTAAGGTTAAGGAGGAGGCGGCAGACCAGGATTTACCCAGGGGCGTAATGTCTGTGATGCGCGTATTTTGCAGACCTAAGAACGCTGACAGGTTGACCCTGGGATAAAGTTCCGCAGTTGCAACGCCCACATTGGCATTTGCTGCGGCAATTTTTCGTTCGGCATAACGAATGTCGGGTCTGCGTAATAATAACTCAGACGGAAGCACGGCTATGGCTATCGCAGGCATTGCCGGAATTGAGCCTGGATTATCAAGCCGAGCGGCGAGTGCACTGGGTTCGCGACCCAGTAATACGCTGAGCGAATGAATGGATTGGTTAACAACGGTTTGATACACGGGCATAAACGCCTCGGTAGTCGCAACTTGGGATTGAGCTTGCGCTACTTCCAACATGCTTGCAAAACCGGCATTTTGGCGTATTTGAGTTAGCTCGGCGGTTACCTGTTGAGAGTGTAAATTATCACGCGTGATGGCGATCAATTGTTGATTGGTACGTAACTGGATGTAGTTACTGGCAACTTCACCCAGTAGGGTTATCAGGACATTCCTGCTATTTTCAATTTCGCTGTCAACATTGGCATCAGCGGCTTCTATGGCACGTCTTACGCCACCAAAGAAATCCAGTTCCCATTGTGCATCAAAGCCGGATTGAAAAATGTTGATGAGTTGATTGCCGATACCAGAGCCGCCACTGGTAGCGGGTGCGCCGCCTGTTTGAGAGCTTGCGTTTGAATTGTTGAAACGTCGACTAAGATTACTTTTTCCGGTTATAGCGGGCAAACCGGCGGTAATAGTTACCCAGCGTTGGGCGCGAGCCTCTTTAACCCGAACTAAAGCTTGCTTTAAATCCAGATTGGCGGCAATGGCATCGGTGATAAGCCGGTTGAGAATGGGATCATTGAAGCTTTTCCACCATTGTTCCGGTGGGAGCAATTCTTTGTGGTTGGGCTGTAATTCAGGGTGCTGGTCTTGGGTTGTCTCTGTCCATTGTTTGGGAGTGGCTATTTCAGGGCGCTTGTAGTCAGGCCCTACCGTACAGGCCGAAGCCAACAGGGTTAAAGAGAATGCGAGGGTCCGACGTTTCATAAAGCAGGCCCTTTAGTATTCGGCGGTTGTGCTGAATCCTGTGAGGGCGTGTAGTCTTGCGCTTCAATAAATACGTCCATCTGCTGACCCACATAAATGGGTAGTAGCTTGCGGTCAAAGCGATAGAGCGCTTGTAATACACGGGTATCAACCCGTTCGTTACTGTCGCCGGTCAAGGATTTTTTAGGGACAACATAAGGTTCTACATAAGCCAGGTTTAGGTCGACTTTGAAGTTTCGATTGCCGCGCAGAAAAGCAACTGCCTTGCTGTTTTTGTCGAACCGCCAGGCATCATTTTCGTCTATGTCAACCCGCACATGCAGCTTGTCCAAATTGCCCAGCACCAGTAACGGGGTGCTTAAAAATCCGGCTTGGGCAAATTCACCGGGTCGAATATTGACTTGTAATACCTCACCGTCTACCGGAGCGCGAACGATGAGTCGGCTTAAAGTGGTTTCAGTATCGGCCAGGCTGGCTTGGGCTTGCTGCACTAAAGCCAAGGCGCTTTCCAGTCTGGCTTGGGTAATTAGCATGGCGTTGCGTCGTCTAAGCAGTTCTTCGGCGCTAATGGCACGCCGGTCGGTAACGGCTTCAGCTAAATCACTCAGGGATTTTGCATCACTGTAAGTTGCTTTTGCGATAGTAACGTCGGCTTTGGCTTTGGCAAGGTCTGCCTGTTTTATCGCCAAGGTTGCTCGGGTATCGCGTTCATCCAGATAAAAAAGCGGTGTATCCGCCTTAATTTGATCACCCACCTTAACGGTTACGGTTTTAACAATTCCAGGCAAAGGCGTGCCAATAGCGATATTTTGACTTTGCGCTTCAATAATTCCGGCACCGGCAATAAACGCTTTAAAGGGTGCCGAAGCAGGTTCTGTAAACGGTATTGCAATCGGCGTCGGTTGGTTATTGCGGATTACCGTGTAAGCGGCAAACGAAAATCCGACAATTGCCAGCAAGGGTAGGGTGTATTTAATTTGCATGGTTAAGGTTACAAGGCTAAGGGCAAAAGGCAAAAGGTAAAGGGCAAAGGGCAAAGGGCAAAGGGCAAAGGGCAAAGGGCAAAGGGCATATTGTTTTCGCCTTTCGCCTTTAACCTTTCACCTCAACAATATGCCCGTCATCCATTTCGGCAATGCGGTCTGCGAAGTCAAAAATACGCGCGTCATGGGTCACAATGACTAAAGTACGGTCTTTGTGTAAAGCAACGTCTTTGAGTAATTTCATGACATTGCGTCCGGTTTCATGATCCAGTGCGCTGGTGGGTTCATCGCAGACGATAAGTCGTGGGTTATGTACCAAGGCACGGGCAATGGCGACACGTTGCTGCTGGCCGCCGGAAAGCTGTGAAGGCAAAGATTTCCAGCGTGCACCCAAACCCACTTGCTCCAGTAGGGTTATGGCTTTACGCTCGGCTTCGGTGCGTTTCATGCCGTTAATAATAAGTGGAATGGACACATTTTCTGCGGCATTAAGTGAAGGCAGCAGATTAAATGCCTGAAACACAAAGCCGATGTTTTTTGCCCTGAAATTTAACTTGTCCTTGCTGCGCATGGCCAATAAATTTTCGCCGAACAATTCACAAAGCCCTTCATCCTGATCAAGAATACCGGCGATCACTGAAATAAGAGTCGTCTTGCCGCAACCGGAGGGGCCGACCAACATCATTAGTTGACCGGCAATAATATCCAGATTAATACCGTTAAGCGCGGTTACTTTTTGCCCGCCGGTATCATAAACCTTGACCACATTTTGGCAGCGCACGGCTAGGTTCATTATTTATCCTTTAAAAACAATGGCAGGTTCCAGTCGAATCACTTTGAGAATGCTGATAATGGCGGCAAAGGCGCAGATCAGACTGATTCCCGCACCGCTGAACAGCAACAGTTGCCAGGGAAATTTGAAAGCCAGAATGGTATGGCGCATGGCAAAACCAAATAATGCGGTTAGACCTACGCCTAAACCATAACCGATGCTGCCGACCAGAACCGCTTGTAATAAAATCATGCGCAGCAAGATCCAGTTGCTGGTGCCCATGGCTTTTAGGACGCCAAATTGCATTATATTTCCGAGCGTGAAATTATAAAAAGTCTGGCCGGCAATTGCGGCTCCGACAATAAATCCCAACAGTACCGACGTGCCGAAATTAATCGGAATACCGGTGTTGTGCATAAAATATTCGAAAGTGAGTGTCTTAAACTCTTCCTGCGTATAAGCGGCCAAGCCAGTTGACTCACGGATGCGGCGGGTCAATTCGACAAGATCTTGTCCTTTTTTGGCTTTTACCAAAACAAACGACAACAACTTGCGTTCCTTGGGTGCATAACTTTTGGCGCGAGAATAGGTGGTGTAGATAACGGGCTGAGATTGAAAGGTACGTGTGACTTTGGCAATGCCGACAACAATCGCGCGTCGGTCATTTAACTCTAAACTATCACCTATTTTGAGTGGAATAGGTTTGCCACCGGGTATGAGTGACGGCTTTCCCAGTTTTTCACTGGCTCCGTCAATATCGACGATAACGCTATCGCTTCGGCGCAAATCATCAATTTTTCCTTCCAGCATAACCGGTGGGCCACCAATTAAAGTCGCATCATCCAGACCCACCACATTACAGGTTTGAAAGGTGCCATCGAGAAGGCGTGCTTTTAGTAGTCCCTTATACATCGGCATTGCCCATTCCACACCGGAAATACCCCGAACACGATAAAGCTCCGTATCCTGCATGGGCTTGATGTCATCAACAAATTGTACTTTAGGATCAATGACCCAGATATCAGGCAAACCGACATCCGTTATAAAGCTGTAAGTGCGTGACATGATGCCTAAAAAAATGGCAGGCTGCTGGGTCATAATTAACGAGGCAAACGTCAGCCCCATAACAATACCGATATATTTACCGGTATCGCCCATCAGCATTTTTAAGGCGATATGATTCATGGTGTTGTTTGCTCTTTGGGTAGGGTAAGCCGACTCAGGGCGGCCAGGGAAAATTGTGCAATATGTTCCGCGCTGGCTTGTATGGCCGCTGCATCAGCAATCAAATTAGGATACAGACGATCAATGATCGAGCGTGAGTGTTTAAACATTAGACACTGACCAAAAATACTCAGCAGATAACGCTGGACGACTACTTTATCAACAGGCTCTTTGATGATTTGTCGAATAATATCTTCAAGTAGTGCAATTTGCGGAACGATAGCTGTTTCCATCATGTCATCCAAGGCGTTGGTGGGGTCAGCTATCTCGCGGGCAATTAGTTTACTGTGCAGGCCTAATTGACTGTCATCCAGCAATTTGTGCAAAAAATTGTTGATAAATACGGCAAGACGTTGTTCTGGCGGCAAGCTTTTGTCAAGTGCCGCATCTTGTGGATACAAACGATTGGTTTCGCGAAAAGCAAAAGCTAATGCCTGGCTATAAAGCGCTTCTTTACTGCGAAAATAATAGTTTACCGAAGCTACGTTAACATTGGCTCTGGAGCAAATCTCGCGTACGGTTGCCTCACGGAAACCGCATTCGGCAAATACTTCCACGGCAACTTGCAGCAGACGGTTAAAAACAGGTTCGATGGCAGTTGATTGAGTCATTCTAACGCTTGTATTAAACAGTTGTTTAAAATTATTGTATAGCTAACCGCATAACATAGCAATCAAGCGTTTAAGGGGGGGGGGTGTTGTTCTGACTGAATTAGTTGAGAGCCTCAATAACTTTTAAAACGTGAGGTGATGATACTCAAATTTTTTCATGAAAAAAGTGACCAGTAGCATAGGACTTCATTTTTTCGCGCTTAAAAATGAGCAGTAGCTTGAAAACGTGTTAAATAAAATCGGTTAGCTAATGATTAATGTACGGATAAAGTCGAAGAAACTTTACCCGACATTCAAGAATGAATGTTTGAACCGTTGAAAAATAAGTTTGTATTTTTACAATTAGTCGTTGATAAGGAACTGGATGCTAATTTTATCGAAATTATTTTTCTGAGGCTGTGTAGGCTGAGTGGCTTGAATGATAAACATAAGTAATCAAAATGATCAATATCAACAATTTCAGCGTATACAGTCAACTACAGCAAAAATATAAGATGTAAATTAAAAAGTGTTAGAATAAATAAATTATTTTTTGTATTTTAAAGTTTTTACAACCTAAGGAAAACTATGATTCCCGTTATCTTATCGGGTGGTTCAGGAACACGGCTTTGGCCACTTTCTCGCGGACACTATCCAAAACAATTTCTGCCGCTGGTTTCCAGTCATACCATGGTTCAGGAAACTATACTTAGGTTGGCAGGACTTGAGGGATTAAAAGCACCGCTTGCCGTTTGTAATGAAGATCATCGTTTTATGATGGCCGAGCAGTTATGGGAAATAGAAGCAAAACCTTCTGCTATTATTCTGGAACCGGTGGGTAAGAATACTGCCCCTGCTGTGGCTATGGCTGCATTAACAGCGACATCCGGAGATGATATATTATTGGTGTTGCCTGCTGATCATGTCATATCAAATCTGGAAGCTTTTCATGTTGCCATTGTGCAGGCAAAAGCGTTGGCAGAGCAGGGGTTTTTGGTTACTTTTGGTATCGTGCCTACCGAACCTGAAACAGGATACGGCTATATCAAACGTGATACTTTACAGCATGGATCTG
>JBAXUR010000041.1:0-26058 GCA_037129595.1 Methylococcaceae bacterium
GGATCGTTAAAACGCAGCACTTTGTCGTTGTTAAAAATAAAATCAATATGATCATGTTTACCCGCACTCTGACTGTTCGTTATAATGCGTAAACTGCCCGACATGCCTAAATGCACCAGCATCGTACCGGCATGGGTCGCAAAGAGCAGATACTTGGCTCGCCTGGAAACGGATTGAATACTGAGACCCGTTAAAATATCGCACAGTGTTTCCGGCACAGGCCAGCGTAATTTGGGTTGACGAATAATAACCTGTTTAAGCGTTTGCCCTTCAATATGTGGCGCAATGCCACGACAGGTTGTTTCAACTTCAGGTAATTCGGGCATCGGTGGTTAGGCTATAGTTTGGTTTGAATAATGGAAAGTTTACCATGTTTACGATGGGGCACTAAGCAGGGCTGGATTTGCAAAAACCATCCGGCTTAAGTTATGCGGCAGGTTTAACCATTGTATGGAAAGTCGATATAGCTTATATTATAAAAAAGCCTGTTATGAGTTGCTTTTGATTGTTTAAACTACGTTTGAAAATTTGCTTACTTCCTTAAAATAAATTTTAAAAAAATTCTCATTATGAATGATTCCAATCTATCAACAGACGACAGCATTTTTTTCCACAGATCACTTGAGGCCACTATCCGCATAGGCCTGTTGCTTATCATTACCATCTGGTGTTTAAAGATTGTTGGCCCTTTTATAGAGCCTATCATATGGGGGATTATTATTGCCATTGCCGCACATCCACTTTACACTCGACTTCGTAGTGCGCTGGGGGATCGGCATAAAACGGCGGCAACGCTATTTACCTTTGCTTTTCTGATTATCATGATGGTTCCAACCGTGCTATTGACGGACACGTTGATTGACGGGATAAAAATGTTGGTCGATAAAATAAAAGATGGCTCCCTGTCAATTCCACCTCCGCCTGAGCGTTTGAGTAACATTATGCTGATTGGCGAACCGCTGGCCAAGTTCTGGTTGCTTGCCTCGGAAAATATTCATAGCGCTTTGCAGCAACTTAGTCCGGTACTTAAAGTGATTGGAAGCTGGCTGTTATCAGCGGCAACGGGGGCCGGCATTGCCATTTTACGTTTTGTGGTTGCCATCATTATTGCCGGTATATTATTGGCTAATTCCAGCGGCGGCAATCGAATAGCTCGCGCTATTACCCATCGGCTTGCTGCTGAAAAAGGTGAGGATTTTGCTGACTTGGCAGAAGCCACGGTACGGAGTGTCGCTAACGGTATTTTAGGGGTTGCCTTGATTCAAAGTCTGCTGGCAGGCATCAGTTTTATGGTAGTCGGTCTGCCCGCTGCGGGTCTTTGGGCGCTGCTTTGTCTGATTTTGTCCATAGCCCAGATTGGTACTGCGCCAATCTTGATCCCTGTTGTCATCTACCTGTTTTATAACGCGGATACCTTTACTGCTGTCGCATTTTTAATCTGGAGTATCCCGCTTAGCTTGGTAGACAATATTCTTAAGCCGATTCTGCTGGGGCGAGGTGTAAAAACACCGATGGCGATTATTTTTATCGGTGCCATTGGCGGTCTTCTTAATTCGGGAGTTATTGGTCTTTTCATTGGAGCTGTAACGTTAGCGCTAGGTTACGAGCTGTTTTTAATGTGGCTTAATGACGAGGCATCATCCAAATAATTTGAAATTGAGTATGCTAAATAAAGCGCTATTTTAAGCCCTTTATTTAGCATCTATCAGTGTGTCCAGCAATAAATAGTAGCTTTATTGTAATTAATAAGGGGCAGACTTGGCAGGTTTTATAAACTTGCCAAGTCTAACTTCGGGGCTACCAACTTAAGCCGGGACAGATAACTTTAAACGGGTTAGACGATAGTCTTAACCCGACATATTCGCACCATGGGTGATGATATTGGCTATTGGTAGGTTTAAGTTGATAGCCAAGAGTAGGATGGGTAGAGCCGCGCGAAACCCATCGCTTAAGGAATTAATAATGATGGGTTTCGGCTATTGCCTCTACCCATCCTACGTCCTGCCAACTTAAGACACAACCCTACGGCAAGCTCAGGGTGTAACGGTTAATCCTCGACCATTGTCCCGGCTTAAGTGGGTAGCAATTTCGGTATTGTTCAGTCCCCCTCTTTGAAAAAGAGGGGTTAGGGGAGATTTTTTAAAGAGGCGTAATTAACTTAAACGGCTTGTTGTTCAGTTTCAGATTCATTTTCGCGATCAACCGACCATAATTTTTCCAATTGATAAAAGCCGCGTGCTTGCGCTGTCATCGCATGAACAATAACATCGCCCATATCCAAAAGAATCCAGTCTGAGCCCAAGTCGCCTTCAATACCTAAGGGTCTAAAACCTTCTTCCTTGGCTTTATCAACGATGTAATCACATAAAGATCTCATGTGACGGTCTGACGTTCCGGTAACAACGACCATGTAATCGGTAAAGCTGGTTTTGCCACGAACATCCAATGTCGTTATATTTTGTCCTTTACGTTCATCCAAAACATCTTGGACAATTTTCAATAAATCTTCTACTTGCATTAAAATTCCTGGTTGTGTGATGAGACTAAGGTCTCTGGTAAAGCTGGTGTTGCCTGATATAGGCAATAACAGTATCGGGTAGTAAAAACCCCGGATTTTGTTGTTCTGCAATCATGTTTCTGATAGCCGTAGCCGAAATATCCAGTTGCGTGACTTGCTGAAAGTATAACTTACCTGCACTAACGTGTGTTAATTCCGTTAGCTCGGTAGTCAGTTTGGTCTTTAAAAAATCATCAAGATTCTGTATCGCAAAGCCGGGGCGAGTCATGACGACAAGGTGCGCAAAATCAAATAAATGCGGCCATTGATGCCAAGTTTTTAATTGGTTAAATGCATCACTGCCGATAAACAACAGTAAGGACTCATTTTTAAATTCCTGTCGTAAAGACTTTAGCGTATCCACCATGTAAGATGCGCCCTGCCGGTTTAATTCACGGGTATCAATCAATAATCCCGGTTGATTTTTAATGGCCAGTTCCAGCATCTGCAAACGCATAAGCGTGGTTGCTGCAGGCTGTTCCCGGTGCGGTGGTTGTGCGTTAAGAACCAGTCTGACTTCGGTTAGTCCAAAAAGTTCTTTAACCTCAAGCGCCGAGCGTAAATGCCCGTAATGCACCGGATCAAAAGTACCGCCAAAAATACCGATCATTTATTGCCTGATATGACCATCACCCAAAACAATGTACTTCAATGACGTCAATCCTTTTAAACCGACGGGGCCGCGTGCATGGAGCTTATCGGTACTAATACCAATCTCGGCACCCAAGCCGTATTCAAAGCCGTCAGCAAAACGGGTCGAGGCATTAACCATGACCGAGCTGGAATCGACTTCCCGCAGAAAGCGTCTTGCCCGCGTGTAATCTTCGGTGACAATCGCTTCGGTATGGCTGGAGCTGTATTTGTTAATATGCTCCATCGCTTCATCCATGTCATGAACAATCTTTATCGATAAAATAGGTGCCAGATATTCTGTGTTCCAGTCTTCATCGGTGGCTCTTGAGCATTTTGGAATCAAAGAACAGGTTTTAAGGCAGCCGCGTAATTCAACCCCTTTTTTAAGATAGATTTCTGCCAACAGCGGCAATACTTTTGCCGCAATACCTTCAGCAACCAATAACGTTTCCATGGCATTGCACACACCATAACGATGAGTTTTGGCATTGTCAGCAATCTTGACGGCTTTATCAATATCGGCTTTATCATCAATATAAACATGGCAAATACCATCCAGATGTTTAATCACCGGAATAGTTGCGTCTTGAGAAATACGTTCGGTCAGGCTTTTGCCTCCGCGCGGCACAATAACATCCACATAATGCTTCATGGTGATTAATTCGCCAACCGCAGCACGATCGGCTGTGGCGACTACTTGCACCGCTTGTGCAGGTAAACCGGCAGCCTCCAGACCTTTTGCAATGCAGGCAGCAATGGCTTGATTGGAATGCATGGCTTCTGAACCGCCCCTTAAAATACAGGCATTGCCGGATTTAAGACACAAAGCCGCTGCATCGACAGTGACATTCGGGCGGGACTCATAAATAATGCCAATCACACCCAAAGGCACGCGCATTTGTCCAACTTGTATGCCGCTGGGTCGGTAACTTAAGTCACTGATTTCACCGACTGGATCAGGTAAAGCGGCAACTTGCTTTAAACCTTCAACCATCGCCTGAATACTGGCAGGCGTTAAGGCGAGTCTGTCCAATAACGCCGCATCCAGACCATTTTGCTTACCGGCCGCCAAATCTTTTTGGTTTTCGGTGATTAGCATTTCCTGGCTGCTCTCAATAATCTCGGCAATTTTTAACAAAGCCTGATTTTTTTTGCCTGATTCAGCCCTGCTGATTTCCCTTCCGGCCTTTCTGGCTTGCAGGCCAAGGCCTTGCATATAGTCTTTAATATCCACTGTGTTCTCATTAACCGGAATAATTTAGCCTCTTATTATATAGGTTAAATACCGTCATTAACAGGTTTTAAATCAATTAACTAACGGATAATAAAAGGAATTATCAGAGAGGTATAAGTTCTGAAGGCTATCGGGTTCCGTTATGCTGACTCTCAAGCTCCAGCTTGATACCCAGACTCAACAACCTTCAGCATACCGTCGTGCAATGTGGTAGTGGCAATGTCAAAACGATTGGGAAGATCAAGGTAGAACAGCCAGTTACCCAACTGACTGAAAAACAGTCCCTTAACATGATGCACAACGTTGTTGAGGCTTTGAAAGTTTCCCGTCACATCGAAATAGTTATTTTTATTTATCTGTCCCGATTTAAATTGATAGTCCTTGTTACGGGCTTATCAATCAAGGCAGGTTATCATTTCAGGTATCTTACCGGTGTTAAATAATTATTCCATTGCGCCCCTTTCCAGACTTTAACCAAGGGCAGGGGGGAAGGTGCCATCCAGTAAAGCATCAGAGTTAAAAGAGTCATTATTGCAGAGGCGGTTATATTGCTGTGGCTAAATAATTTTAAAGCGGTGCCAAACGATTTTTTCATTCTGGCATTGGATAAATCAACGCTATAGAGTTCATCCAACAGTAAATGCACGATAAAACCCAAAGCAATAAAAAGCCCGTTTAACCAGGCGTGTAATATATTCCAGTGCAAAAAATGATAGCTGATACAGGTCATTAACAACGCAAAAAACACCGCCGCCAAAACCGAATGAAATACACCGCGATGAACGGTTAGTCGGTTAAACAACGTAAATACGATATAGCGAATAAACAGGTAAGTACTGGTTACAATCGCTAGTAAAGGGTAGGGGGCATAATCGTCTTTAAAGATTTGTAGCGCACCGGCTACACCCATTAAGCCAATCACCGTAAACAACAACTTGACCGGCCTTGAATTGCTCGCGTCAATATCCGGTAATAGTCCACCCAAAGTCCCCAAAAAAATAAGCCACGCCATATCGGTAGTCGCTATCAAATGGACATTAACAGCAATAAGTGCCGCACCCATACTGGCAGCTATAGCGATGGATAAATGGGTGTTAAAATTGGCCATGTAAAACAACAATCCTGTTAAACTCAAAAAAAGACTGATTATGACATTATCTATCTATTATTTAAGGCAAATATTGTTAGAATAATCAACTTTATAGGTTTTATTTTCAAATAAATGCAAAATTTCACCGTTTTGTCATTAAAACATGCATTAATAAAGCAAATAGCGTCGATGCACTGCATAACCCCCATTAACTTTTATAGAAAAACATGACTAAATTATTAAGCTGTTTTAAAGCCTACGATATACGTGGCCGTATTCCTGATGAGCTAAATGTTGATATTGCCTATCGAATAGGTCGAGCCTATGCCGAGAATATTAAGCCAAACCGAGTGATTGTAGGGCGTGATATTCGTCTTTCCAGCAACGAAATGGCAGATGCGGTCATTCAGGGGTTACAAGATGCAGGTGTTAATGTTTATGACATTGGTTTGTGTGGTACTGAAGAAGTTTATTATGCGACCTTTGCTTATAAGGATGCCGGGCAGTCGATGGACGGCGGTATTATGGTAACGGCAAGTCATAATCCTAAAGATTACAATGGCATGAAGCTGGTACGTGAACAAAGCAAACCGGTGAGTGGCGATACCGGCTTAAATGATATTAAACTGTTGGCAGAAGCCAATAAATTCGCGGCACCGGTAGCCAATCGCGGCACGGTAACCGCTATTTCAATCGGCGTGGATTATACTCAGCATCTGTTGGGTTATATTGATCCGCTGGCATTGAAACCTTTGAAAGTAGTGGTTAATGCCGGTAACGGTGCAGCAGGACATGCCATTGATTGGCTGGAAGCCGCTTTACAAAAAGCCATGACGCAACCGTTGGAATTTATCAAGATACATCATGAACCGGATGGTCATTTCCCCAACGGGATTCCTAATCCGTTGTTAATAGAAAATCGTGACAGTACCATTGCCGCTATAAAAGAGCAGGGCGCTGATTTGGGTATTGCTTGGGATGGCGATTTTGATCGCTGCTTTGTGTTTGATGAAACCGGCCGTTTTATCGAAGGCTATTACATTGTGGGGTTATTGGCTGAAGCCTTCCTTAAACAAAATCCGGGTGAAAAAATAGTACACGATCCACGCTTAACCTGGAACACCATCGACATCGTTAATAGCATGTCGGGCATAGCGGTGCAAAGCAAAACCGGCCATGCGTTTATCAAAGAAAGAATGCGTCTGGAAGATGCGGTTTATGGGGGTGAGATGAGTGCTCATCATTATTTTAGGGATTTTTCTTATTGCGATAGCGGCATGATTCCTTGGTTGCTGGTGATTGAGCTGATGAGTAAAAGCGGTAAAAAACTGTCACAATTGGTCGATGAAAGAATGCGGCTTTTTCCTGCCAGTGGCGAAATTAACCGCACCATAGCACAGCCGGAAGCGGCCATTGAAGTGGTTAGAAAACATTATGAGAAAGAGGCTGAGGTTGTTGATTATACCGATGGTTTGAGTATGGAATTTGGCAATTGGCGGTTTAATCTACGGTGTTCCAATACCGAACCGTTGGTGCGCTTGAATGTAGAATCACGCGGTGATGAAGCGTTAATGCAGGCAAAAACCGAAGAGTTATTAGCGCTGTTGGCTTAAGTTGTCTTTGTAGGTTTCGCTCACAGAACACGGATGACACTTATTATCCGTGTTCTGTTGTTTATAGGCGGTGATGTTACGCGGGTCTATCCGGGTATTTGGGCAAATAGTCTATTATTTAACATAATATACATTATGCGAAGTTATTATACTGACTAAAACAGAGGTCTTTTTTGGAATATCCTTATAATCCCTCGCCTTAACCCGCCATTATTACTAAGCGCCGTCTAATTTGAAATACAATGCATCAAAATGTAGATAAACGCCCTGGCTGTTTTCTTGGTAAGTATGATATGAATAGCCTGCCTATAACTTTTATGCGGAGAACATTATGAAAAAAATAATATCTATTGGTGCAAGCTTATTGTTTCTAAGTACACCTGTTATCGCGGACAACCATACCGCAGCAGCGCTGGAACATGCCAATGCGGCGGTAGTTAATGGTGCAAATGGTCAAACACCGCTTTTGCTTGAACAAACAAAAGCGGCATTAAGCCATACGCTGGCAGCCTCGAAAGATGCTAAAAGCGTGCCAAAAACTCATTTAGACGCTGCGGTTAAAGAACTGAATGAAGCCAATGAACTCGGTAATTTGGGACATATAGGCTCGGCAACTACCCATGCAGAAGCCGCTGTAAAGCACATTGAAATGGGCAACCGATATATAGGCTATAACAAAAATAACCAACAGCATTAAGCAGCGTCTATTGTTACCTTGATGCGTGATAAAACTGCTTAGTGGATGCGATTTTAGGTGCGCGATGCGCACCCTACACCTAATAAAGTCTGATATCAGAGCCTATGCCGAAGTGCGCATTTCCTTGATGACGATCTCCGTTTTACGCAGGCGTTCCAAGAGCTCGTCATCGGTCATCGCCAGCTTGCCGGCATTGTGAGTTTCCTCGGATTGAATCCTCACATTACAGCCGAGACTCTTTAGATGCTTGCCGATCAGTGCGATTGCATGGCTCTTGCCCGACTTTTCCGCCCCTTCGATAATGATGGTAATCATATTTATCCTTATGTTATGTGAAAATTAATCAATTTTTGCTTGTTGTTTTTGGTTATAAGCGGCCAATTGGTCGGGTGTTGTTTCTTGTTGAAATTTATCTTTCCATTCATTATAAGGCATACCGTAAACCACTTCTCTGGCCTGCTCATAATCCATGGCTATGCCCTGCTCTATCGCAGATGCTGTGTACCATTTGGCCAGACAATTTCTGCAAAAATCTGCTAATATCATCAAGTCGATATTTTGAACTTCAGTGTGCTGTTGTAAGTGACTAACAAAGCGTCTGAATGTAGCTGCTTCTAATTCGGTTTGCGACTTTTTATCCATTAAAATGCTCCAAAAATTAAACATTCTAGCAGAAATAGCACTGCAACCATGTACATTAGCGATGAAAAATCCTACAATATAAAAATCGGTAATGCTGCTTATTGCAGATAACTGAGTTATAAAATACCAAAGTTTCGCTTTAAGTTAGGTCTTAACCCACCTTTACCTAATCGAAATTTGGTAAGCTTATCAACGTAAGATAAAAATAAACCAATCGTTAACCAAGCAAAAAAACAATCAACTAAACTATAAATTAATCTCTTCAAGATCACCTGATCAAATGGAGAACACTAGAAAATTAAGCCCGATTACTCGCACTCTGGAACATAATGAAACAGCTTTTCGAATTTTTTCCGATTATTTTATTTTTTATCGCCTACAAACTATACGATATTTATGTTGCGACAGCGGTGGTTATTGCGGCCACTATTATTCAGGTCGCTTATGCCTGGATCAAACACCGTAAAGTTGAAACCATGCAATGGATTACCTTAGGTTTGGTTGTAGTATTTGGTGGTGCAACCATCTATTTACATGATGAGCAATACCTTAAATGGAAGTTTTCCATTATCGAATGGTTATTTGGTATCGCGTTTTTTAGCAGCCATTTTATAGGTCAAAAAACCTTTATTGAAAGAATGATGTCCAGTAATTTAACCTTGCCGTCATTGATCTGGAAACGATTAAATTTTAGCTGGGCCACTTTCTTTATCAGTATTGGTTTTATCAACGTATATGTTATGTATAATTACAACACTGACGATTGGGTCACTTTTAAAACGTTTATAGCACCGGGTTTAATGGTTGTTTTTATGGTGGTACAAATGTTTTTTTTATATAAATACATCCCGGACGCCAAGGAATAAAAAGTGTTATACGCAATTATCAGTGAAGACAGTAAAGATAGTTTGCAACAAAGATTAACTGCACGCCCTGCCCATATCAAAAGACTGCAAGATCTTCAAAGTGAAGGACGCCTGGTGTTAGCCGGCCCACATCCTGCGGTTGATAGTGATAATCCCGGTGATGCCGGTTTTACAGGCAGTCTGGTCGTTGCGGAATTTGACAATTTGCAAACTGCCCAACAATGGGCAGATAGCGATCCCTATAACGAGGCTGGCGTTTATGCTAAAGTGACCGTTAAACCATTTAAAAAGGTATTTCCTCAATGACATCTGAAAAAATCAAACAATTATTAAATGATGCTTTAAAACCAACACTGTTGGAAATCATTGATAATAGCGCTGCACATGCCGGCCATGCCGGTGCAAAAAGTGGCGGTGGTCACTATCATGTTACTATTGTCGCCGAGGCTTTTGAAGGAAAGTCTTTAGTACAGCGTCATCAACTTATCTATAAAGCGATAGGCGACATGATGAAACAACAAATTCATGCCTTAGGCATTAATGCTCTATCACCCTCTGAAGAAACTAAAGGAAGTTTATAAATGAAAAAAAAGATTATCCCTCTACTTGTTGCCGGTACAGCATTAATTGCCGGTTGTGATCAAAAAATCACGGATGCCACAAGCACCTCCGCTGCCAAGCCCGTTATTGAAAAAGCGGATGCTGTTGCTGTCGTCAATGGCCAATACATTGGCAAATCTACACTGGCTGAATTGGAAAAAGAAATTGCTGAACGTAGTCACGGTCAAACTTTTCCTAAAGAAAAGTTGATTGAAGAGCTGATTCAACGTGAGTTACTGGTTCAAGACGCCATCCAAAAGCAATTAGATAAATCTGCTGAAATCGTTGCTCAGTTGGATAGCGCTAAAAAAACCTTATTAACCCAAGCTGATGTACAAAACTTTATAAAAGCAAACCCTGTCACAGATGCCGAAGTTAAAGCGGAATATGACAGCAAAGTTGCCGGTGAAAACGGAATTGAATATAAAGCCCGTCATATTTTGGTTAAAACGGAAGCAGAAGCTAAAAAGATAATCGCCGAACTGGACAAAGGCGGCGACTTTGCCAAATTAGCCAACAAGAATTCTTTAGATGCTAAAGAATCACAAAATGGTGGCGATTTAGGCTGGTTTGTTGCCGGTCAAATGGTAGCCCCCTTCTCCGAAGCCGTTGCGAAACTGGAAAAAGGTAAATACACCACAACACCGGTACAAACCCAGTTTGGCTATCATGTTATTTTAAGAGAAGATTCACGCGCTCAAACTCCGCCTCCATTGGATGCGGTAAAAGAACAACTGATGCCTTATTTACAGCGTAAAAAAGTTCAAACTATGGTTGAATCTTTGCGTAAACAAGCCAAAGTAGAAATATTGGTACCTTTGGTTGATGAGCCGGCAAAAGCACCTGCTGCTGATGCCAAAGCTACTGAAGGCCAACCGGTAGCTGAAGAAGTTATCGTTGAAGAAGTTAAAGATGCTGCCGGAAAAACAGTGGCTGAAGAAGTCGTTGTTGAAGAAGTGGTAGAAGATAAAGCCCCTGCCGCTAAAGCTGAAATAGCGCCGGAAGCTGCAAAAGCGGTAGACAAGAAAGTCACTCCTGAACCTAAAAAATAGTTTTTTTAGTTCTAAAATTAAAGAGTGCTTTTTATCCCAAGCTCGTCTTAGATTCTGCTGATTTTTTAGCGTTCTTTGGGTTGAAAAATGCCTTGCCAAGAAACTGGCAGGGCATTTTTTTTATGTATTTAAATCGTTGTAAATTAATGCCACGATGTTAGCAGGGGCAACCGCAAGAGATTGCCCTGCAAAACCAAATTATCAAAGCACGCCACTGCCATTAAGGATCGTGCATGAAATAACTTGACCATTTATATTCCCACCCCTCTCCCGGTGGGAGGGAGCAAGATGCCGAAGTTATTTCATGCGCACTCCTAACGCATTACTTCAATAAGGGCAGTAAGCCCTTCAAGTAAAGTTAATCAAGTTCCAAGTGAAATAGAAGGTATCCCAGTTTCATAAACAAATAATTTTACACGTCGCGTAAAGTTGTGAGATGATTTAATCTTGTTGATCTAAATGAGGTCAAAATAGTAAAAACTTTTACGTATAACTTGGACTGGTTTTACGTGGTAGCTTGATTAAAATATCAATGAGAAGATTTGTAGGATATCACATGCTTTTCGCAACCAGTAATATTGCTATGGGGAATTTAAGTGCGCAGAGTAAAAAATTGCCTTTAAAATACCACCTGCTAACTACCCTCAAAACTATCTATCCAAGCAAGACAGAGTTACTGCCCGATATGATGACAGACATGGATGGTTTTATGATAATCGCCCCCACATTCTTGCAAGACAATCTCTCCGCTATACACAATATCATCGCCTTATTCAAAGCCAACAATAACGCCGTTTTAAAGAAAAGGATATCATCATGACTCACAAAAAAAAACCAGAAAAAGCACGGGTAACGCCAAGTGATTCACTTGCGACCGTGCTGTCGGCACCGAATGAAGTAAGCGTTGTAACGCAAGAAGCGCCAGCAACAACCGTTAGTGACTTTCCTATCGTAGGAATCGGTGCTTCTGCCGGTGGACTGGCCGCCTTTGAGGCTTTCTTTTCCGGCATGCCAAGTGACAAAAATCCAGACATGGCTTTTATTTTAATCCAGCATTTGCCACCTAATTATAACAGCCTACTTGTTGAACTCATTCAAAAACATACCCGTATGCCGGTTGCTGCAGCCGAAGAGGGAATAAAAGTCCAGCCTAACTGTGTCTATATAATTCCACCCAATCGCGATCTGGGCATACTCAATGGATCACTGCGATTACTTGAACCAACAGAGCCACACGGTCACCGTTTTCCTATTGATTTTTTCTTTCGGTCTCTCGCCCATGATCAACATGAGCGAGCTATCGGTATTATTCTCTCAGGTACCGGCAGTGACGGAACTTATGGTGCTCAGGGTATTAAGGCCGAGGGTGGCATAGTCATGGCCCAATCTATTGATTCTGCGGATTTTGATGGAATGCCACGCAGTGTTATTAATACCGGCTTAGTTGATTACATATTGCCACCCGGCGATATGCCCCACCAACTTATTGACTTAAAGAATCTTGTCAGCCAATATTTTCAGATAAATAATGCATCTATATTTTCTGAAAGTACACTGGAAAGAATATTTCTCCTGATAAGAAGTCAAACCAATCATGATTTTTCTCTGTACAAGCGTAATACCATTTACCGTCGAATTGAACGGCGAATGGCGGTACATCAAATCGATTCGATAGACGCTTATTTGCTTTTTCTGCAGCACAACTCCAACGAGATAATCTCGTTGTTTAAAGACCTGTTAATCGGCGTAACCAGTTTCTTTCGCGATCCGGATGCATTTTTAGCGCTTGAGCAAACAATAATCCCCCTGTTTTTTACCGACAATGCCAACAATTCGCCTATCCGCATTTGGTGTTTAGGTTGCTCTACCGGTGAGGAAGCCTATTCGATTGCTATTCTTTTGCAAGAGTACATGGACCGCCTTAAAAAAAATTACAAGGTGCAAATTTTCGCCACCGACATTGACTCGACTGCTATTGCTAAAGCCCGCTCCGGACTTTATCCGCCCAGCATTGCCTCCGATATTTCATCAGAACGGTTGGCTAATTATTTTACGTTCGAGAGCAAAGGCTACCGGATTAATAAAAATATTCGCACTATGTTGGTGTTTTCGGAGCACAATGTTATTAGCGATCCGCCTTTCTCAAGACTAGACCTGATCAGTTGCCGTAATCTGTTGATCTATTTTGAAGGTGAGTTGCAAAACAAACTGTTGCCGATGTTTCATTACGCCTTAAATCCGGGTGGCGCACTATTCTTGGGTAACTCCGAAAATATCGGTAACTTTGTTGACGACTTTAGAAAAATAGAAAGTAAAGCGAAACTGTATCTACGTAAAGGCCTTACTGATAAAAAACAGGAAAAGGCTGTTGTGCCCGAGGCTTTATCTCTCCAGTCTGTTTACAGCAAGTTACTTGCCGAGCCTAAACAATCGTTACGTGATCTTACCGAACAAGCTTTGTTGAAACATGCTACCCCCCCCTGCGCCCTGATCAATGCGTCGGGTGATATTCTTTACTTACACGGCAATATCGATCAATACCTTCAGCCAATTCCCAATAATTATAAAAACAATAACTTACTTAATATTGCCCTGACAGGATTACAAAAGAGCCTGATTTCAAGCTTGCAAGAAGTAGTAAGGACAGATGACACCGTGAGCTCTACCGGCCTGTGTATTCCTGTCAAAGAGCGGGTTATTATGGTCAATTTGACGATACGTCGGGTTAAAACAATCGCTAAAAACAACGAAATATTATGTCTTTATTTGGTCACGATAGAAGAAATACCCGGCCTGGAAAATATCACTGAGACAGAATCAGAGCCGCAACTCGCGTTACTCAAGAAAGAGTTACAGATCAAGAATAAATTTATGCAAACTTTCCATGAAGAACTGGAAACTTCAACTGAAGAGCTGAAATGTTCCAACGAGGAAATGCAGTCAATTAATGAAGAGCTACAAGCAACTAACGAAGAACTGGAAACCTCCACGGAAGAATTGCAATCCGTTAACGAAGAACTGTCCACTGTTAATGTTGAGTTAGAAAGTAAGTTAATTGAGCTATCCAGATCCAATAATGACATGAATAATCTGCTATCCGGAACGGGTATCGCCACTCTATTTTTAGATCTCAATTTAAATGTTATGCGTTTTACTCCTAATGTCTGCAAGCTTGTAAATCTTATCAACGGCGACATAGGGCGCCCCTTTAGCGACTTATCGCTTAAATTAATTGACTACGATCAACTGATAGAAGACAGTCGTGATGCACTCAATACACTAAAGCCCAAAGAGCGGGATGTACAAACAAAAGATAACAGGTGGTACATTATGAGTATGCTGCCTTATCGCACACTAAACAATATAGTCGAGGGTGTAGTGATCACTTTCGTTGACATCACTGAGGCCGTAAAAGCACGAGAAGCGCTGCGCCGTTTGGCGATCGTTGTAAAGGATGCACACGATGCAATCATAGTGCTGAATTTGAAAGGTCATGTTTTAGCCTGGAATCCTGGCGCATTTAGGCTTTATGGCTGGACTGAAGCCGAGGCGCTAACTATGAATATTAAGACATGGATTCCAAAAGATTTGCTTGATGACACCTTGACGCAGCTATATCATTTGAGCACACATAGAATTTTAGAACCGTTTTCTACAAAACGTATTACCCGGTCGGGCACTGTTATAGACGTCATGATAACTGCGACTGCTTTATCACATGACTCCGGTGAAGTTTATGCTATTGCGACCACGGAATGGTCAATAGATGCCAACAATAAACGAATTATAGTGATTGAGAAAAATGATCGTGACTAATTTCCCCGGTAACCCAGAACCAACCTTGCGCCAGCAGGCAGAAAAAATCGTCAAAGACAGCCCTGATCAGTCATCGGAAACCCTCAATGCAATGGCACCCGAAGCTATTCGGAAGATGCTCCATGAATTACACATACATCAGCTCGAACTGGAGATGCAAAATGTGGAACTGGAGCGAACACAACAGCAATTAAGTGCTGCTCATAGTCGTTATTTTAAGCTTTATGATCTGGCTCCGGTCGGGTATTGTACGCTGAGCAAGACGGGGCTGATTTTAGAAAGTAACCTGAGTGCCGCTGCCCTGCTGGGTATCAATCGGAGCGCATTAATAAATCAACAACTTGCCCGTTTCATCATCAATGCGGACCAAGATATTTTTTATCTGCACCGCAAAAAAATTGCTCAAACAGGTATCGCACAAACCTGTGAATTACGCATGCATAGACAGGATGGTAGCCAGTATTGGGTGCAGATAACGGAGACTGCCATACCGGATGATATTGACGGTGAAACGCATTGCCTTGTGTTGATCGACATTAGCGAACGTAAGGCTTATGAGCAACGATTACTCGAAAGCGAGGCTCGGGTTCAGTCCAAACTTAATGCCATTCTTACGCCGGAAGGTGATATTGAACAATTAGCGTTAAGTGATATTATTAATTTACCGGTCATTAAATCCATGATGGAGGATTTTTACAAAATCACGGGCGTTACCAGTGCTATTTTGGATACCGCCGGTAACATTCTGATCGGGGTCGGCTGGCAAGATATATGCACCCGATTTCACCAAATTAATCCGCAAATGTCACGCTATTGTGCCGAAATCGATACCGAGCTTTCGCTGGGCGTGGAGCCTGGCACTTTTAAACTATACCGGTGCAAGAACAATTTGTGGGATGCAGTAACGCCAATCCTGCTGGGTAATAAGCATGTCGGCAATATGTTTTCCGGACAGTTCTTTTTCGATGACGATAAAATTGACCATAAACTCTTTCGTGCCCAAGCCCGCCATTATGGCTTGGATGAAGCAGCCTATATGGCGGCTTTGGATAAAGTCCCGCATTTTAGTCATGAAAAAATCGATGCAACGATGTCTTTTTTTAAGAATTTTGCCCAAACGATTTCTCAATTAAGCTACAGCACCATCAAACTGGCCAGATCAGCGACCTTGCTTAAGGATAGTACTGATCGCCTTGAATTTGCATTGTCCAATAGTGAAATTGGTTTGTGGGATTGGGATATGCAAAGCGGCAAAGTGATTTTTAACGAGCACCGCTACGGGATGCTCGGTTACGATACGGGCGAGCTGAAAAATGATATAGAAACTTGGAAAACACTCATTCATCCGGATGACTGGTTAACCATCAATCAAGCGCTGGAACCGCATCTGCAAGGCAAGACGCCTTACTATGAATCCGAGCATAGATTGCGTCACAAGGATGGACATTGGCTTTGGATTTTGGATCGAGGCAGAGTCGTTATACGGGATGCAAAGGGAACACCTTTGCGGGTTGTGGGCACCCACATGGACATTACCCAACGCAAAAATATAGAGCAAGAGCTCCATGATTATCAACTGCATCTTGAAAGCCAAATCCAGCAACGTACGCATGAACTGCTTGAAGCCAAGGAGATTGCTGAATCAGCAAACCTGGCAAAAAGTAGTTTTTTGGCTAAAATGAGCCATGAGATTCGCACCCCGATGACGGCGATTATCGGTCTCACTTATCTGCTTCGCCATTCAGGAATGACACCCCAGCAAGCCAGTCGCTTGGATAAAATCAATACCGCTGCAAATCATTTACTGTCTATTATTAACGACATCTTGGACATGTCTAAAATTGAAGCCGGTAAGATGGAACTGGAAAACACCGATTTTCTGCTCTCTGATATTCTTGATAGCGTCAAACTTATCGTTGAGGAGTCCGCGAAAAATAAAGGACTTTCTGTTCAGATTGATGATTATGGCTCGCCTTTGTGGTTATACGGTGACTCCTTGCATCTGCGCCAGGCATTGCTTAACTATGCCGGCAACGCAGTTAAATTTACAGAACTGGGCTCCATCGTCCTTAGTGTCAAAATATTGGAAGACATTAATGATCAATTGCTGGTGCGTTTTGAAGTCAGTGATACAGGTATGGGTATCTCGCATGATCAGATTGCTCGTCTTTTTCAGCCTTTTGAACAAATCGCCACTTACACCAGCCAATATGGCGGAACGGGGTTGGGGTTAGCTATTACTAAACGATTGGCTCTTTTGATGGGGGGTGAGGTGGGTGTTGATAGCACGCCTGGCGTGGGCAGCACTTTCTGGTTTACTGCCCGCCTGCAACGCAGCTATGCCATCAAACCGGCTATAACCACACAGCAGGATGATGCAACGACCAAGCTAATGTTGCAGCTTAATCACAGTGGCGAAAGGCTTCTGCTGGCAGATGATAATGTTGTTAACCGAGAAGTATTTCTGGAGCTGATGCGTAATACCGGTTTAATAATTGATATTGCTGTAGATGGATGTGACGCCGTTGCTAAAGTTAAAGCCAATACTTATGACTTGATTCTGATGGATATGCAGATGCCTAATATGGACGGACTGGAAGCTACCCGCCTTATACGTACCTTACCTGAATGGAAAAAAAAACCGATTGTGGCTTTAACCGCCAATGCTTTCACCGAAGACCGACGAGCTTGCACTTTGGCCGGTATGAATGACTTTATCACCAAGCCCATAACACCTGATGTACTCTATAACCTCTTGTTAAAATGGTTACCCGTACAAGCAACGCATGTAACAAAAATGAACGATGATAATTTAAAGACCCTGCCTGAGAAAAAGATGGTGCCTAGTCAAGAAAAGTCGAAGGGAAATGCTATGGCGTGTATGACCCTTGTACCCGGCCTAAATATTGCGTATTGCCAGCCATTGCTGGGCGACAATGCTACAAAAATGCTGGAGTTGCTAACTATTTTTATCGGAACACATGCTAAAGACATGGTTCGTCTGGCTAAGAGCCTGGCCGATGGTGACCATGCCACGGCTCAAGGTTTGGTTCATTCACTCAAAGGCTCAGCAGCTACTTTGGGTATTGATCATCTGTCGGCAATGGCACGACAATTAGAAGATATGTTGTGGGCGAGCCAATATGAAACTGTTGGCGGTGATGCCATTCATACTGAAATGGATGCGATTAGTCAGGAACTCAGGGCCATTGCCGCTGTCCTGCCCACGTTATCAGTAGAACTGCTGGTCGCCTCAACGAATACCCCGCCGGCAGATCAGAAAATTATGAGAGAAGTACTTATCGAACTTGATATACTCCTGACTCAGAATAACACTGCAGCCATCGCTTTGTTTGAGACCCATGCCGGCATGTTAGGCACCGCCTTGGGCTCTGCCTGTAACGAACTTGGTCGGCAAATCAAGTCTTTTGAGTTTGAAAAGGCGCTTAAAACATTACGTAATTTAAACTGAAACAAGTAACGTTAATACCTTGATAACGGCATGATTGCGGAATGACAATTTTTGGGGCAGTGGAGAAGCATCTAGCCCCTCTTTAAGTTGATTGTTTCGTTGGCGCGATAGGCAATGTAAAATAAAAAGTACAACCCTTTCCCATTTGGCTATTGAAATGCAAACTGCCATTATGCGCTTCAATAATGGAGCAACTGATAGACAATCCCATTCCCATGCCCTCTGGCTTGGTGGTGTAAAAAGGCATTAATATTTTTTGTTGTTGATCTTCAGGAATGCCGGGGCCATTGTCTTTTATGCGGATCTCTATACCCTCATTAAGCGTTAACAGGCTATGAATGGATATTTCGTGTTGCTGATTTTGCGGGCAACTTGTTAATGCATCCGAGCTGTTTCGAATCAGGTTTATAATGACCTGTTCAATTTGTATCTTATCAACACAAATAAACGGCAGAGGGTTTTGAAGTTGAAAGGTTAACAGTATATTGTTTAGCCTTAGTTCAGACTGACAAAGGCTCGCCGCATTCTGAATTAACTCATTAAGATCGACCGTTGAAACTTGCTTGGTATTGGCTTTAACAAAGTCTCTCATACGACGAATGATCTCCCCTGCCCTTAACGCCTGTTGTTGGGTTTTGTAGATAACCTCGGCAAGTTTTTCAAAATCAGGGCTTTCAGTTTTCATCAGGTTTAAACTGACTTGCGCGTAAGTTGAAATTGCCGTTAGGGGTTGGTTGATTTCATGAGCAATGCCGGAGGCCATTTCACCCATTAATCCCAGTCGGGTGACATGTGCCAGTTGGTTAAGGTGCGCCTTATCCTGCTCTTCCTGAGCTTTACGCTTGGAGATGTCGGCGTGTGTCCCGATCATCCGTAAGGGCGTACCCTCTTCAGAATAACTAACCACCATGCCACGGGCGTGAATCCATTTGTAACTGTCATCTTTGCAGGATAATCTGTATTCAGTTGAATAACCGGTCGATTCCCCTTTTAAGTAAGCGTGCATTGCAGCTGAAACAAGTAATTGATCTTCAGGGTGAATGCGTTTTAGCCATTCCTGTCGGGTAGGCAGGATGTCATTTTCGGCATATCCCAACATGGCTTTCCAGCGCGGGGAGTAGTGCATTTCGTCGGTCAAAAGATTTCTGTCCCAGACACCGTCACCAGAACCCTCTATGGCAAATTTCCAAAAAAACTCACTCTCACGTAGTGCCTGCTCTATCTGTTTGCGTTGGGTGATATCGCGTGCCGCAGCAAATACGCCTATTACGTTATCGTTGGCGTCATGGTACACGCTGGCATTATAAAGTACGTCTGTGACCTTGCCGGATACATGCCGTATGCCCAACGGGTAATCGGTCACAAAACCATTCGCAAATACTTTCTGATAGACATCTCTGGCTTTTTCTTGATCGGTAAAATAATTAACGAAGTCAGTGCCAATGAGATAATCTCTATCCAGACCGGTTACCCGCTCTGTCGCTGTATTAACATCGGTGATTGTGCCTTCCATACAGATTGTAACCAATGGATCCAAACTCGCGTCAAGTAAGCTGCGAGTATAGTGTGCATTAGCTTGAATAGTTTCTTGTCTTACCTTTTCGGCTCTTATATATTCAGCACTCTCAAGGCTTTTTTTCTCGGCCTCGCGCAAGGCTAGCTCGGCTTTTTTTATTTCAGTAATATCCGTCAGTATCATACGCAGCATCGAATCTACGCACTGACAGTCTAGCCGGACCGAGAATTGAGTGTCGTTATAACCGATCAGTGATAATTCGATGGTTAACCGCTGGTTATGCTCTATTATTTCACGAGAAAACAGATACCACCGGTCACTATCTTGGGGGCTGACCCAATTGGAAAAACAATGATGTAGGAGCGTGCTGCGATCCATCATGAGTAGTTCAGCAGCCGTTAGATTAGCTTCAGAAATAAGGCCGTCGTGGGTGAGAAGAAGGTAACCCACGGGGGCATAATCATAAAGATCAATATAACGATTGCGGGATTCTTCCAATATGCGTTGAGTATGCCGTAGCTCCTCGTTCTGCATTTCCAATTCAATCTTATGTACTTGAAGCTCATGGAGTAGTTCTTGTGGAGAACGCTCCACAGATACTTTTGTAAATACGCAATATAACTGTTCTTCAGCTTTTTCCCTTAGCGTAGTTTGTACGGATGGATATTGGCTCATAGGGAAGTTGCCGTTGTTATGATTTAAAAAGAGTTGTCACATTCTGAAAAAACAAGGACTATTTTAACACGCAGGGTTGGTTTCCAAGCTGAAAAAATACCAAACAAGTGGGTGATTTTTTGCCGTCTTATTTTGTCAGTTTTTGTATAGTGTCATAATACAAAATAAATGGCAAGTATAAGTCCGGTATTAACAGCCAACTGTGTTTGGTTAGTTTAAACTAAAAATCTACGTACACTCAAAGTGGGCTTGGGGTTTACATGCTTTTTTATGTTATTTTTTCAAAATACTGCACAATAAACTGCACACTTCGATTGCCTCTAAATTCGTTAATATCGAGTTTGTAAGCGGCTTTTATTTGTCTTAAGCCTAGCCAGTGCTCTGGTTTCTCGACAAAGAAAGCGATGGCATCGATAACCAGATCACCGTCAGGTATTCTTAGTACCAATTTAAGATGTCTTTGGCCGACGATGCGCGTTTGAATGACATCAAACACCCCGTCAAAAACAGGTTCGGGAAACTCTTGACCCCAAGTAGCTGCATTGTGTAATAAATCGGCGATTTCAAGCGAAATTTCTTGTTCAGTCAGCTCCCCATCAGACAGTATTTTTTGTTCCAAATCAACACTCGCCAACCGTTTACTGACCATCTCATCAAAAGCCAGGGCAAAGGCTGGATAATCGTGCATGTTTAGACTTAAGCCCGCTGCCATGGCATGACCGCCAAATTTACTGAGTAATTTGGGATGCAATGCGGCAATATCACTTAACACATCACGAATATGTACACCTGGAATAGAGCGTGCAGACCCTTTTATTAAGTCTTTGCCCGCTGGAGCAAAAGCAATAACCGGTCGATGTACCTGGTCTTTAATACGTGACGCTAAAATACCGATAACACCTTGATGCCAGTTGGCATCAAACATACAAACACCGGACGGTAAATGGTTTTTATCCAGTGTTTTCATGTCTGTTAAGTAAGCCATGGCCTCATGCTTCATAACGGCTTCAACTTCCCGACGGTCATTATTCAACTGATCAAGTTGGTACGCCATGTCTTTTGCCAGCGCCGGATCATCCGCTAATAAACATTGAATACCCAATGACATATCATCCATACGCCCCGCTGCATTGAGTCTGGGACCCAGTGAAAAGCCCAAATCAGCGGCCGCAAGGGTTTGAGGATTTTTCCCTGATATTTCAATGAGTGCATTCAAGCCTGGATGACAACGCCCCGTGCGTATTCTTAATAAACCTTGATGTACTAAAATTCGGTTGATTTGCTCGAGTGCAACGACATCGGCAACCGTACCTAACGCAACGTAATCGAGTAATTGAGCCAGATTTGGCTCAGGAACCTGATGGCTCTCAAACCAATTTTGTTCTCTTAACCGGCTTCGCAAGGCCATGAGTACATAAAAGATAACGCCCACCCCTGCCAGCGATTTACAGGGGAATTTATCATTAAGCAGATTGGGATTGACGATAGCATCGGCGGCGGGTAACTTGTGACCGGGTAAATGATGATCAGTTACCAGTACTTTTATACCGGCCTCAGTTGCTGCTTTGACGCCGTCAATGCTGGATATACCGTTATCAACGGTAATAATGACCTCAGGATTTTGTAATTTTACCAGCTCGACAATTTCCGGCGTTAAGCCATAACCGTATTCAAAGCGATTGGGAACCACAAATGACACCTGCCCTGCCCCCAATAGCTGCAAGCCTTTGATGGCGACTGCGCAACTGGTTGCGCCATCAGCATCAAAGTCGGCGACTATACAAATCCGTTGTTGTTCATTGATGGCGGTTATCAAATGATCGACCATCGCTTCCATACCCGACAATAACCACGGCGATGGCAGTTTTGACAGCGTCCTGTCCAGTTCTGTTTCTGACGTGATGCCCCGGGCTAAAAATAGCCGCTCCAACAGGGGATGAATATTACCGGCAAGCGAACGATTTTTTTTAAAGGTGCGGACGACTATGTTTTTTTTGATGCCTTGGGAATACATTAAGTGTCCGTAACTATTCTGTCTATGTAGGATGTGCCGACTCAAGGAGGATCATCGGGTAGTGAAAGATACGCTTCCTTGCGTTCAGCACATCCTAATTGTTACAAGATTTCAATTAAAACTGAATTATTCAATTTGTTATGTAAGAATTAGTTACGCGTTAATTGATTGAATTCTGATACTTGACAGTAAAGTCATTCAAATTAGCCAGAACAATCGGCAGGTCTTCAACTTTTTCCGGATTAAAGGCATTTACGCCGACCCGCGACAAGTAAAATACTTGATCTGTCATATAGTGACCGGTTGCTCTAATTTCACCTGAATAATGGTAGCGTCCTCTTAGTAGCCAAGCCTGTGAAAATGAGCGACCATCAGCGAAGTCAGAAAAATCGAGTTCAATCAGTTCAATAGCGTTCAAATCTGGGGCAAGGTCGTCAACGACATCGGCAGCCCCTATCCTGACTCCCAGTTTGCCGTCATGGGTTAGTAATTGTGCTTTGTCCTGATGCCAACGGGCTAAGGAAACACTGATGTTACCGGCTTTTAAGTCGGCATCATCAGCAACATAGCGCCAATTATCATCAATAATCTGTTTGTCTTTAATTATTTGCATAGACTTGCTCTTTAAAAGGGGTGATGCCAACACGATTGACCATATCCAGGAATGATTCGTCATTGAGGCGATTTTTGACATAAACAGCCAGAATAGTCATAACGGCTTTAGTTACCTGATTTTTATCAACAGCAGGGCCCAATCTTTCGCCTATGGCGGCTTTATTTTCCGAAGAACCACCCAAGGTTAATTGATACCATTCAGTGCCCTTTTTATCAACACCCAGAATACCGATATGACCGACACTTTGGTGTGCGCAACCGTTCATGCAGCCAGACATATTGATTTTTAAATCACCGATGTCATGAATGTAGTCCATATCATCAAGTGCTTCATTAATTTCTTTGGCAACACCAATAGAACCAGCATTGGCAAGGGAGCAAAAATCCAGCCCGGGACAGCAAATCATATCCGTGACAGTGCCAATATTGGGCGTTGCCAGCTTTAAACTATCCAGTTGTTGCCAGAGTGCAAATAGATCAACCTGTTTTACGTCAGCCAGAATCAGGTTTTGCCGGTGCGTACTTCTGATTTCTCCAAAACTGTATTGATCAGCAAGATCGGCTACCGCATCAAGTTGGGTATCGGTCATATCCCCTGGTGGAGAATCAGGCGCTTTTAATGACAAAAAGGCTGCGTGATAACCGGGTATTTTATGGCTTGCGGTATTGTGTTTGACCCAAGTTGCAAACGCTTTGTTTTCTTGTTGCTGCTCGCTAAAACCGGTGTCAAGAACTGCGTCAGCTTCGTAGGCAGGCTCAACAAACTGGGCTTTCATCGCATTAATATGCTCATGGCTTAATTCGTTGCCGTCTCTAATCAGTTGCCATTCTTGCTCAACTAATGCAGAGAATTTATCCAGTCCCGATTCTTTAACCAGAATTTTGATGCGTGCCTTGTATTTATTGTCACGACGACCAAATAAATTATAAATACGCAGTATGGCTTCCAGATAAGAGAGCAGGTGCTTTTTTTCCAGATACGGTTTAATCACTTGTCCTATGACCGGGGTGCGACCCAAGCCACCACCGACGATCACTTTAAAACCTGTTTCGCCGGCATCATTTTTAACCAGATGCAAACCGACATCATGAAATTGCGTTGCGGCTCTGTCATGCAAGGCACCGCTAACCGCTATTTTGAACTTGCGAGGCAAGTAGTCAAATTCAGGATGTAACGTGGTCCATTGACGAATAATTTCGCAATAAGGACGCGGGTCTTCAACTTCATCAATACAGACACCGGCCAAGTGATCGGAGGTGGTGTTTCTCATACAGTTGCCGCTGGTTTGAATGGCATGCATTTGTACGCTGGCCAGTTCTTCCAGAATGTCGGGAACTTCTTCTAATTTGGGCCAGTTAAACTGGACATTTTGCCGGGTGGTAAAATGACAATAGTTTTTGTCATAAGTGCGGGCAATATGCGCTAATTTACGCAATTGTTTGGAATTAAACAGCCCATAAGGACCGGCAATTCGTAACATAGGCGCATGAATTTGAACGTAAAGACCATTCCGTAAACGTAATGCGCGATATTGATCTTCAGATATTTCGCCTTTTAAAAACTGTTCGGTTTGCCTTCTAAATTGGGCTACCCGTTCGTCAACAAGGATTTGGTCGTTATCGTTATACTGATACATAGATGAGCGTTTAATAGGCCTTTCTGGCGAATAATTGTGGCTGGTAATCATATACTGTGCGTCATAAAATGACAAAACTTATTAGTTGGTGATACCATTAACCGTTAAAATTTATTATATTTACAAACTATAAAACTGAGTAGGGGGATTTTTTTGTGCGATTTTTATTAATTTTGTTAGCGGTATTGCTGGTGCCTCAAATGGCAATGGCGGGTGGTTTTGAAAGTCTTGGTATGACCGGGACTGAGCGAGGTATTTATACCGTTTTAATTTTTATTATCGCTTACGGTTTTGTTATGACCGAAGAATTTACGCACATGCGTAAATCCAAGCCGGTTATTCTTGCAGCGGGTATTATCTGGGCACACGCGGCAATTTTAGCATCGCAAAAAGGTGTTTCAGTTGAAGCGATGCACGAGGCTTTCGAATACAATTTGAAAGAATATGCCGAGCTAATGTTGTTTTTATTGGTCGCCATGACTTATATCAACTCAATGGCTGAACGCAACGTATTTGAAGCATTGCGTTCCTGGTTGGTAAGAAGACAGTTTGGTTATCGTAAATTGTTTTTGATTACCGGTATCATTACTTTCTTTTTATCGGCAGTGGCGGATAACCTGACAGCCGCTTTGCTGGTTGGCGCAGTGGTTATGGCAGTCGGTGCAGATAATGAGAAATTTGTCAGCATTGGCTTTGTAAACCTGGTTGTTGCTGCCAATGCCGGCGGTGCATTTTGTCCTTTTGGCGACATTACCACCTTAATGGTTTGGCAAGCGGGCTATGCCGAGTTCTTTGATTTCTTCAAGCTTTTTATTCCTTCAGCAGTCAATTACGCAGTCCCTGCGGCAATTATGTATTTTGCAGTGCCTGATGAACAACCTAAAGTAACGTCAGAAGAAGCCGTCGTTTTAAAGCCCGGTGCATTGCAAATTTGTGGATTATTTTTGTTGACTATCGTTACTGCGGTTAGTTTTAAACAGGGCCTGCATTTGCCTCCGTTTATGGGTATGATGGTCGGTCTTTCCGTGTTGATGCTGTACGGTTTCTTTTTGAAAAAGAATTACAGACCTGAAGGTGAGGTAGGTTTTGATATCTTCAATAAAGTGCGTCTTGCCGAATGGGATACTTTGTTATTTTTCTTCGGTGTCGTATTTGCTGTGGGCGGTTTAGGTTATATCGGTTATCTTGAATTGTTGTCAGGCGCTATGTATGACGGCTTGGGCGCGACTACAGCCAACATCCTGGTGGGTATAATTTCTGCCATTGTTGATAATATTCCCGTTATGTTTGCTGTGCTTAACATGAATGTGGATATGGATCTGTATCAAT
>JBAXUR010000042.1:0-25950 GCA_037129595.1 Methylococcaceae bacterium
TGGCGATAGTAGGCGGGAAATCTTCGGGGCGCACCCAAACGGGTACAAACTCGACACCCAGAGTGTTTGCAACTTGCTCGGCATAGTGGCCTTCGTCATAGGATGCTTCAGTAAAGCGAAGACTGTAGGCTTTCAGGGTTTTTTCCGGACGGATGGAACGGGTGACTGCTGTAATTAAAGAAGAATCAAGTCCACCGCTTAAAAACAGCCCAAAGTCGACATCAACTTCGCTTTGCTTGCGCACTGATTCCCGAAAAATATCGTCGAAGGCATCCAATGAACCGGGTTGCTTGGTCGTGTTAACGGCATTCCAGCGCCAGTAATGTCTACGTTGAATACCCGAAGCATCCAGGGTGAGTATTTCGCCAGGCAATACTTTTTGGATGTTTTTAAACGGCGACTCAGGCGCGATAAAAAAACCGGCTTGCAAGTAACTGTGAACAGCGTTTTGGCTGATGGAAAAATCGTGTTTACCGGGCGATACCAAGGCGGCTATCAGCGAAGCAAAAGCCACGATACCGTCGTTGATTGAGTAAAAAAGCGGGCGTTCGCCAGCCCGATCGCGGGCAAGCAACAGTTTTTTGGTACGGGGATCCCAGATCGCGATGGCAAAGGCTCCCTTGAGCCGTTCGACAAAACCATCGCCCAGTTCAAGATACATGGCCGGAATGACGGCAACATCGGTACTCTGCTCAACCGTGCGTCCACGCTCAAGTAGCCATTCACGTAACTCAAGGTGATTATCAATCTCGCCATTACAGGCCATCATGACGCCGCTGTCCGGGTCAATAATTGGCTGCTTGCCGTCGCTTAAACCGCGAATGGCCAGCCGGGTCATTCCAAAAATGGCAGATTGATCGCCGTCAATCCCGGTATCATCAGGGCCGCGATGCATCAACGCGTCAATCATCTGGTTAACTTGCTGAGGTATGGATTCGTCTTTCACCATTCCGTCGGGTATTACTAAACCACAAATGCCACACATATCAGTTACCTGTTGGCGTCGGCAGTAAGATTGCCGAATATTTAGAATTTAAATCAACTACTTCAACGCCCTGTTCTTGCGCCATTGCTTTAAGTGTCGTTAAGTGGTTTTTATCAGCAAGCAGGTAGACCGGGTGATGTCGGGTAGCCAGCCAATCATGCGCTTGCGCTATCGGTACGATACCTTCAGGCCAGGGCTTGCCTGAAGCCAGCGTGAATTTGACATAATTGCTGGTCAGTTCATCGCCCTCACGACTTAAAACAGTCACCAGACGCTTGAGATAAAATGGCAGTCCATTGGGCAGACACTCCATACAAACCAGTTCGGCATCAGGGGGTAACGTGGTCGATATTTTTTCTGCCAGGCTACGCGCAGCGCGGGTTTGCGCAAAAAGATTCAAGACCTCAAAATTGACGGTCATCAACAGTAGTGGAAAGCTGATAAAGGCCGCAAATATTAAGCGTGTATTCCGGCTCCAAAGGGCACATATTGAAAGCAGTGCAACGACTCCAAACGATAAGGCCATGGGCAAAATCGTAGGTATAAAAGGATCAAAGAGCTCTTGTTTAGAGGGAATTCTGCTTTTGAGTAGATCAGGATCAGCGGCAACAAACCCCAGTACGACAGCCATCAAGATACTTAACAGCAGTAATGGTACGGTGGCATGCCATAAAATGCGTGCTGCCCGTCCGTTATTGTTATTGAACGCCTTGGCAAAAACACGCGCAGTAAGAACGCCAAGAGCCAATACGGCGGTGAGTATGTAACCGGGTAATTTCGATTGGGAAATCGAGAAAAAACAAACGACAACAACCGCCCATATAATAAACAGACGATCAGCGTGAGACCAGCTTTTCCTTTTTTGCCAAGCGGCAACAATGGACTCCGGCAGCAGGAAGCTCCAGGCAAAAAAGGTACCCAAAATAATGGGTGCATAGTAATAAAAGGGTGCGGTGCGATGAAATTCAGTGGTGGTAAAGCGGGCAACGGATTCCCTCATAATGCCGTAATAAGGAAAGTCGGGACGAAGAATTGACAGACCAACAAACCAGGGCAGTACAACGGCAAAAAAAACCAGCCAATTACGCAGGGCAAAGGCACGCTTCATGACGCTCAGTCGACCCTCAAAGCCGTTAAAGATAGCAATAACGAGCGTGGGAATAATAAAACCCACCGGACCTTTAATCAGGGTGGCAATGCCCGCCGTTAAGGCACCCAGGAGATACCAGCGTATTCGTTGTTTTTCTTCGCATTCCTCCGCCAGAAAACACGCAAAAATGGTGGAGCTTACAAAAAAAGCCAGGGTCATATCGAAAATGACATACCGCGAAAAAACCATGTACAGCGGGGTTGTCGCGACGATCAGCATGGCAAGCATGGCAGTTCGTTGGTCGTACAGGCGACGGCAAAACAGGAACGTTACCACGAGCAGAGAAAAACCAAAGAAAGCGGAAGACAGTCTGGCGGTAGTTTCTGATTCCCCGAACAATGAAAAAGACAGCGCGATAGTCTTGAAGTAAAAAGCCGGCTTGTCAAGATAGGCAAGTCCGTCATAAGTGGGTACCAGCCAGGAATGGGATTGACTCATCTCCCTGGCTACTTCGGCATTACGCCCTTCATCAGGTGATATTAACGGCCAGCCTCCCAATCGACCGAACAGCATATAAGCACTGATAATAAAGGTAAAAACCAGAATCCAGCGATTTCGCATGAGAGTGGATACTTTGTCGGAGTCGGCAGAGGGGCTTGCTTGAGGAGAGGAAAAGGTCATCGTTTATTTTATGATTATGTCTGGAGAATTGCTTCTGCCTAAAGAACGCAGCTTCTACCTTAACAAGGGTAATGCGCGGCACAAATGCCAGAGCCTTATAACCTCGCCAGTGGCAGTGCCGACGATTCCAATTGAGGAGTTTTGATTTTAAAGGATGCTTGCAGCAAAGTCAAAAGCAAGCCACCAGCAGGCGGCTGAAGGAAGTTAATTGACGGACAAGCTGTTGGATTTAAGAGGGGTGAATAATAGTGCTGGTTTTTGTGTCGAGGACACTTTGCCGATCGCTTGATTTATTGCGTATGACTGCTTCTAATCTACCGAATCGGGACAGATAACATCTCTTAAAGGAATGGTGTCTGTAAAATCGCCCCGGCTTTTTTAATTACCCTAACTTACTGCGTCGCTTTAAGCTAAACAATCCCAACAAGCCGCTGCCAAATAACCAGATTGCTCCAGGTACTGGCACAGCCGAAATAGCAGAGCCAACATAGAAGTGCGCCAACATAGGCCAAAATACATTATTCGGGTCATTCGGGTCATTCACTGCATTAATCGTCAGTGAGGCGATGGCAACATCACTGGTAAAGCCACGAAAATCGGATCCGAGAAACGAGGCAGAGGTTTTATCGCTTAATGTGATAATGACTTTTTGCTGATCAGCCACAGCCAAGAATGTGTCGGTACTTGCAAAAATACCCCCCAATGCTGTTACCTCACTACCCGTGAAGGTGATGGTCAGTAAATCCTTGGGAGAATCCGTTGAAAGAGCGTTTGTTAATGAAACCAAGCCATAGGTATCTGTAAATGTGCCGTCTGGAATTGTGGAGGCAGTCCAGCTATAGCCATCCACAGCCCCAAAGTCAGCAGTTGGCTGACCTGTATGAATGGGATCATTATAAATATAATTGCTAAAGTCCTCAAGGTAGTAGTATGGGTCCATTTGCGTGAGAAAAGTCGCCTCGTCAGTGTAAACTGTTGCAGCGGATACCACCAGTGAGACTTGCGCCAAGAGCATGATAGCTAAAAATTGCTTTTTTTTCATCGTAGAAACCTTAAAATATCAGGATTAAATACTGGTTTTTGATTTGTCGTTTATTATTATAGTCAAACTTAATTAATTTAAAGGGTGATAGAAAATATTCTTAAATTTTTGAATCACGTTAAACTAAAAGCATTATTTATTTCAAAAATTATTATGTGACGATAATCTATTGAAAATAAAATGATTAAATTTTTTTGTGTGTATGAAATACCAACTCTTGATTAAGCTTCTATATCGAGTGTAAAAAATATGACAGTTTGAAGGTGGCCAAGCGAGTAAAAAGTAACTTACATTGATTAGAAATCCTATCAATATGTTTATGGCCTGTTTGATAGTTTTTATTTTAAATAATTAAAATAAATCAATGGATTGTGTTGATGGTAATGATTGCTGATTTTAGGGTGTGAAGAGGGTGCGTATTCTGAAGGAATATTTAACGGTGATTTTATATCCGGAAAAGCGTTGTAAAAAATATGGACACTTTTAAGGTGTTGAGCCATGGAAATACCTGCAAAAACGGCCACAGCTTCACAGAATATAAATACATTTATTCTGTGAAGCTGTGGCCGTTTTTTATTTCAAGTTACCTGATGAGGGTGATAATCAAAAAATTGTTCAGGCGAGACTTTTGCTTGCCACTTCATAAACATCTTTGGAAACGGCCTCGGTGGTCATTATCCGTTCCAATTGTGCTTTTATTAGTGCTTGTCTGCCTGGGTCATATCTGCGCCATGATGTTAAGGCGCTTAACATGCGTGAGGCAACCTGCGGATTTAAGGTATTGAGGGCAATAATTTGATCCGCCAAAAATTGATAACCTTGTCCATTGGCGGCATGAAAATGCAAGGGATTGGCTTGGCTAAATGCACCAATCAACGCTCTAACCCGGTTTGGATTTTTTAAATCAAACGCAGGATGTTGCATTAAGGCCTGAACGTTGGCAAAGGTATCCGGGTTAGGGCTGGAGGCCTGTAGTGCAAACCATTTATCAATAACCAAGGCTTCGTCTTGCCATTGTTGGTAGAAACCTGCCAGGCACTGTTGTTTGGCAGGGTGTGAGCCGTTGACAACAACCGCTAAAGCCGCTATTTGATCGGTCATATTTTTAGCGGTATCAAATTGCTGTTGTGACCATTGCTGACTATCTGCTTGCCCGAGTCTGCCTAAATAAGCCAGGCAGGTGTTTTTGATACGTCTGCGGCCAATAGCGCCCGCGTCAAATAATCCTGACTCTTCCCGATGATTTTCCAGATACAGGGCTTTAAACTGCGCTTGTAGTTGTTCGGCCAGTGTTAGCAAAACAAACTCGCGGGCGGTATGAATGGCTTCTACATCGACAACCTGCATTTGCTCGGCCAGATAAGTTTCTGACGGCAGGCTTAATAATAAGGAAAAATACGACAAGTCATCCCACGATTGCTCAATGACTTGTTTAAACGCTGCGATAATTATCGGGTTTAGCTGCAACGTCCGGTTGTTTTGTACATCAGCGATTAATCCGGCGATAATTTGTCCGGCCAGTTGCTGTCCCGCTTCCCAGCGATTAAAGGTATCACGGTCATAGCTTAACAAAAACGCCAGTTCTTCAAGGCTACGCGTCATGACCAACTTAACGGGCGCGGAAAAACCCCTTAACAGTGATACGACAGGTTGTTCTTTTAAGTCCTCAAAAGTAAAACTTTGCTCGGCTTGGGTCAGTTGTAAAATGACTTCATCCGTCGTGCCGTGTTGCAATTTACACGGTGCGATAGAACCGTTTTTGTTAATTAAACCCACAGTAACCGGAATGTGCAGCGGTTCCTTAACGGCTTGTCCAGGTGTTGAAGGGCAATGCTGATTAAGGGTTAACGTCAGCGTTTTCGCCTCCGGGTCGTAAGCTTGTTGAACGTTTAATACCGGCGTTCCTGCCTGCTCATACCAACGTCGGAATTGGCTTAAATCCACGGCATTGGCGGCTTCCATCGCCTTAACAAAATCATCACAGGTGACGGCCTGACCATCATGGCGCTCAAAATATAAATCGCTGCCTTTACGAAAGCCTTCAGCGCCCAGCAAAGTGTGAATCATGCGGACGACTTCGGCACCTTTTTCGTACACGGTTAAAGTGTAAAAATTGTTGATTTCTATGTAAGCATTCGGTCGTATCGGATGCGCCAAGGGGCCGGCATCTTCGGCAAACTGACGGGTGCGTAAATTGATAACATCTTCAATGCGTTTTACCGCTTTGGACGTGCGGTCGCCGGTAAATTCCTGATCGCGAAATACCGTAAAGCCTTCTTTCAAACTGAGTTGAAACCAGTCCCGACAGGTAATGCGATTGCCCGTCCAGTTATGGAAATATTCATGACCGATAACGCCTTCAATATGCTCATAATCAGAGTCGGTTGCGGTATCGGGTCGCGCCAGTACAAACTTGGTATTAAAAACGTTAAGGCCTTTGTTCTCCATCGCGCCCATATTAAAATGACCGACGGCAACAATCATGTATAAATCCAGATCGTATTCACGACCATAGACTTGTTCATCCCAAAGCATGGCATTTTTAAGCGATTGCATGGCATGGGCGCATTTATCCAGATCGTGCTTTTCAACAAAAATCTGCAAGTTAATAGTGCGGTCGGACAGTGTGGTAAAGCTGTCCTCAATGCAGTCCAGTTGGCCTGCAACCAGTGCAAACAAATAACACGGCTTGTTAAACGGGTCTTCCCAGGTTACCCAATGGCGATTATCCGCTAACTCACCTTGCGCGATTTTGTTGCCGTTGGACAATAAAACCGGATAGCGGTCTTTGTCGCCCACCAAGGTTGTGGTAAATTGCGCCATCACATCGGGTCTATCGAGAAAATAAGTGATTTTTCTAAATCCTTCCGCTTCGCACTGGGTACACAACATGCCGTTGGACAGATACAAGCCTTCCAATGCTGTATTGGCTTTCGGGTTAATGGTATTTTCGATGGTCAGCACAAAACTCCGGTGCTGCGGCACTTCATGAATAATTAACGAATCTGGCGTTTGCAGGTAGTGTTGATCGGTTAATTGCTGGTCGTCATTCAAAATCACGCTGATTAGGCCCAAGTTTTCGCCCGCCAAAATCAAGGCGGCATCACCGGTTTGACTGGCAGGATTACGGCTTAAGGTCAGTCGTGAGACCACGCGTGTGTTGTCTTCAGCCAGGTCAAAATTTAAATCGACACTATGAATCAGATAGTCAGGTACGGTGTAGTCTTTTAAATAAATGGTTTGGGGATTAGCGTCGCGCATGTGAATACCTGTTGTGATGTGGTTTTTTTGCTGCAAAAATAGCGATTAATAACCAGGCTGTGATAAAACTGACGCCGCCAAAAGGCGTAATCATGCCTAACCATTTTAAATCGAGTAGTGCCAGTAGATATAAGCTACCGGAAAATACGAGTATGCCAATAAACATTAGCCAGCCTGCCCAGCCCAGTAATTTGGATTCGGGGACTTGCTGGCGCATAAGTGCAATAGCTATCAGACCCAGCGCATGCCACATTTGATAGGTGACACCGGTTTGATAGACGGTTAACAGTTCGGGACTTAAGACGGCTTTTAAACCATGAGCGCCAAAAGCACCCATGCCAACGCCGATGAGTGCGCTGAGCGCACCCAGAAATAAAAAACAGGATTGCATATTATTTTTCCAGTAGTCTGGGCATGAGTTGAACCAGATTGCACGGTCGGGTGCGGTAGTCCAGTTGTTCTTTAATTAACGCATCCCAGGCAGTGCGACAGGCACCGGATGAGCCGGGCAGGCAAAACAGATAGGTTGCATTAGCGACTCCGGCAAGCGCTCTGGACTGGATGGTTGACGTTTTAATATCCTGATAAGACAGCATTCTGAAGGTTTCGCCAAAACCATCCAGCACTTTATCCAGTAAAGGTGCTACGGCTTCCGGCGTTCCGTCCCGACCGGTTACGCCTGTGCCTCCGGTGCTTATCACCACATTAATGTTATCTGCGGCAATCCAGTTTGAGATAACAGCTCTGATCTGGTAAATATTATCAGGCACCATTTTTTTTTCAATAACCTGATGGCCTGCTTCCGTTGCACGTTCAACCAAGGTTTTACCCGATGTATCATCGGCATCGGTGCGCGTATCGGAAACTACTAATATCGCAATTTTTAAGGGGATAAATTGTTTATCTGTATTCATATTTTATTATAGGGAGGCCAAAGGCAAAGGACAAAAGGCAAAGTTAAAACAAGTTCTTTCGCCTTGTACCTTTAGCCTTGCGCCTGTTCTATCATCTTAACACAACAAAGAAGCCTTCCTGTCCACGCTGGATATTAATTAACAGGGCATTGTCAGGATCAACCACCTGTTTTAACTCTTCAAGATTACGCACACGATAGCGATTTGCCGATATGATAACGTCACCGGGGCGCAAACCCACTCGCCAAGCGTAGGACGAGGTATTTATTTTCTCAAGTAAAATGCCTTCAACCTGATCTTTTTGCGTTACACCCAGCACCGTGCCTTGCAATAAACGATGCAATTTTTCACCAGCCAATTGGGGCTGCACCGGTTTACCGATCATCGTGGTCACTTCTTTTTTCTCGTTACCACGGAAGAATTCTATACTAACCTTGTCGCCAATTTGTAATAACCCGATGATATTGTTTATATCTTGACTGTTTTTAACCGGTTTGCCATTAGCGGCAACAATAATATCACCCGGTTCCAAACCCGCTTTTGCCGCAGGTGAATTGCTTTCAATACGGCTGATGGCAGCACCTTGCTTGTTTTCCAGGTTAAAAGCACTGACCAGTTCCGGCGTTAAATCTTGGGTAGTGACACCCAACAAACCACGCCTCACTTCACCGTGTTTAACCAGCGATTCTTTAATGGTCATAATCATATTGGTTGGAATGGCAAAACCAATGCCGACATTACCGCCGTTGGGTGCAAGAATAGCTGTATTCATGCCGATTAATTCACCCCGAAGATTGACCAGAGCGCCACCGGAATTGCCTGGATTAATCGACGCATCAGTCTGGATAAAGTTTTCAAATTTTTCTATGCCCAGACCGGAGCGCCCCAAGGCACTGACAATGCCCGAAGTGACAGTCTGGCTCAGCCCGAATGGACTGCCAATCGCGACGACAAAATCACCGACTTTTAGTTGGCTTGAGTCAGCAATGGGCAACTGGGTCAAGTTGTTGCCGGGAACCCGAATGATGGCGATATCGGATGCCGGATCGGTACCTATTAATTCCGCATTGAGTTGGCGACCGTCATGTAAGGTGACCATGATTTTATCGGCTTTATCAATGACGTGATTATTGGTCAGTACCAAGCCTTGACTGCTGTCGATAATAACGCCTGACCCTAGGCTGTTTTTTTGTTGCCGTTGCAATTGTTCGGGCACATTAAAAAATTCACGAAAGAAAGGATCCTGCATCAACGGATTTTCGCTAACCCGAATATTGGTTGACGTAGAAATATTCACCACAGCCGGCATGGCGCGTTCCAGCATGGGTGCCAAAGAGGGCACTGGCTGTCCGTCAACATAAGGGGGCATACCGGCCGCCTGTAATGTCAAGGATGTTGACCCGAAAACGGATAAAAGAGACATCAATAACAGCGGTTTTATTAATCGAGTATTCATCAGGATTTCCCGGAGATTGTTTAACATGAATAACAGACAATATAGGTCTGGAAATGTTTAATACAAGAGTCTCTTGTAAAACTTGTTAGAAATAGATGCTTAAAACTTGGGGCAATTATTGAGAGTCACAAACTGGTACAAAAAAGGGCGAAGATTGCCTCTTCACCCTTAATGATTAGAAGTTTCTCACCACAAAGCCTGCTCTGAGCCTGGTCTAAGGAGTCCGTATTTTTTTCTTCGTGACTGAAGCGTGACGGGGTTTGCAACCCCGTCACTTACGTTTTGAAAGTTATTAAAGACCTCAAACGTTTCGGTCTGGGTTGCAAACCCCGACCAGCATTGTTGGTCGGAATTTTCTTTCTTCTTGACCTTCGTGTCTTCGTGGTAAATAAAAAGCCTGATTAGCCGGACACTTTTGGCATGGCTCTCAGTTTTTCTACAACCTTGTCACCAAATTCAACGGTATTAATCATGACGACACCAGTGCCGGGCTTGGAAAGATCGGCGGTTGAGTAGCCATCGCCAAAAACGCCCTGCATGGCTGCCCACACATTTTTTGCTTCTTCGGCCATATCAAAACTGTTTTCCAGCATCATGGCAACCGAGCCAATCATGGAGTAAGGGTTGGCGATATTTTTACCGGCAATGTCGGGTGCAGAGCCATGTGACGGTTCGTAGTAAGCTTTGTCGTCACCCAGACAAGCAGAAGGCATCAGACCCAGAGAACCTAAAATGCCGCCGCCCTGATCACTGAGAATGTCGCCAAACATGTTTTCCATCACCATGACATCAAATTGAGTCGGTCTCAGGCAAAGGTTGGTCGCTGCCGAATCAACCAATTGATGGATAACTTCAACATCCGGATAGTTTACAGCGACTTCATCCAATATTTCATTCCAGAGTACGCTGGATTTTAAGACATTACTTTTGTGGATATTGTGGAGTATTTTCTTGCGTTTTTGAGCCAATTTAAAGGCTTGATGCAAAATACGACTGATCTGCAATTCATCATATTCCAGGGTTTCTTTAACATAGCGTAAGCCTTGCTCGTTAACACCCATTTCCTTGTTGCCAAAATAGAGGCCGCCCACTAATTCACGCACCATAATAATATCAATGCCTTCACCGATAATTTCAGCTTTTAGCGGTGAAAAATGACCTAACGCCTTGGGTAAAAAAACCGGCCGGAAGTTTGCATAAGTATTGTAACGACGACGCAACGGTAGCAAGGCACCGCGTTCCGGCTGTTTATCAATGGGAATTTTTTTGGATTCTTCATGGCTCAAACCGATAGTGCCTTTAAGAATGGCATCCGCCTGATCACAAATATCAATGGTTGACTGCGGAAAGGCATCGCCAAATTCAAAGTAGGCACAGGCACCGAAAGCAGCAGGCATTAGCTCAAAAGTGACATCATTGCGTTCTTCAATAACTTTAAGTACTTTGATGGCTTCTCGGGTAATTTCCGGGCCGATACCGTCACCGGCTAACACTGCAATTTTATAATTTTTCATGGATACCTATTAATATCTGTTTGAGATTGACGAATTGAGACGATGTAAAACCCATTATTTTACTTTATTTTTTATTGAGAGCCGCAGGAAAAAAGAAGTTACAAGTAATAACGGATGAATTAGGATATACCCTGTTTTTCAATGCGATGGGTAATGAGGTGTTTATATGGCGCAACGTGATACCCACTTTTTTCTGATTATCCCTTTTTCGTTGGTTAATCCTACAGGAAATAATGCTACCCGCTTTAGACGGGACAAGCAAAAAGGCTTAACCGTCAATACGGTTAACTTAATGATAAAGCATTAAAAGAGACCGTTCACTCAGCGAACGATTTAACCTTAAACTGTCCAGCCCTTAAGAGGATAGCCGAAATTATGATGATCAAAAAAATGACTTTATCGACTCTAAAAAATGCCTTGTTGCTGGCATCCCTGTCTATTATTTTGTCGGGTTGTGCCAGTTTTGGAAAAGGCGTGGCAGAAGCTTTTCTGGAAAAATCCGATGCTCAAGATACCCGAGTCTGTCAGGTACGTGGAAAATCCTTCGAAGGAATAGCGCCCGGACTGGTAAAGCCAAAAGGTAAAACCAAAGTCTTAATGGTTCATGGTGTCGGCGATCATTTGCCAGGTTATTCCACAGAGTTTCTTGAAAAATTAGCCAATGAGCTTAAATTAACCGCCAAAGCCAGCACGTATAAAGACATACAACTCATGTCTTTTAGCGACCCTGAGCAAAAGCTGGGTAATTTACGTGTTACCCGACTGCAAAATGAAAATAGTAGTCAGGGGTTATGGTTTTATGAGCTGACCTGGTCAGAAATTACCCGTGATCAAAAATCTTTATTGGCCTTTGATAACTCGGGTGAATATTCTTATCGGCGGGCAGAAGTTAACGATATGTTAAAAAAATTCAGCAATGATACCGGCCCGGATCCTATCATTTATCTCGGTAAAAGCAGAGACCTTATATTAAGGTCATTTGCCCAAGCTTTTTGCTGGATGGACAAAGATAATTGGGATGATATCCCTAAGGATGGTCGGCATGGTTGTGATTTTACCAATGTCCTCAGTGATAACTTCAATCAAGACGACTTTGTTTTTATATCGCATAGCTTGGGAAGCCGTATAACCATTGATGGCATAACGCGTATGGTATCGTTATTGGAGAGCCCCGACAAAAAATCGACGTTACGCACTATCAATAAAATGAAGCGGGAAGCTTTGCAAAAAAGGCATGTACAGATTTTTATGATGTCCAATCAGCTTCCGATGTTGCAATTGGGTCGGGATATCCCGGAAGTAACCACACAGAAAGCGGATTATTGCCAGTCGACGGGGGCAAAGTACACCTCACGCATGTTCAATGAAACATCGATTATTGCTTTTAGTGATCCCAACGACTTGCTAAGTTATGCTGTACCGCATGATTTTAGTGAAAAATATCTCGATTCCAGGCTGTGTATTAACGTAACCAATATCAACATTAATGTAGCCAAAGTATTTGATGCCTTTGGCATGGGTAAAATGGCAAACCCTATTGAAGCCCATGTGGGCTACTCAAAAGACGACCGGGTTGTGGCTTTGATTGCAAAGGGAATTGGTAATGGTCATGCCGCGCCACTGGTCAATGAAAAATGCCAATGGACAGAAATAATCGACCAAGAACCGTGAGGCTAGGTTAGCGTTGTGCTGGCGAATAATGTACTGGTTTAAAGAACAGTGAAATTAAACTTTAACCGCGATAAGGCAGGCAAAATTAAACCACTGAAAGTAGGTGCCAATGCGGGCAAATCCGGCTCTTTCCAATAGCTGATAGTTTTCATCCAGGCGATAGGGAATCAAAATATTTTCCAGGGCTTCACGTTTGCGCTGGTTTTCAAGGTCGGTATAACCGCTTTGAGATATTTTAAATTGCAGGTAATGATCGATGTATAAGCGGTTTAATACCGGATCATTAACCAGAATTTTCTCGGACAACAAGATGATTCCACCGGGTTTGAGGGCTTGATAAATATCTTTTAGTAACTGTTCCCTATCAATAGGTCTTACAAACTGCAAGGTCCAGTTAAGGATAACCACATTGCAGGCAGGCAAGGGCGGAAGGTGGCTTAAGTCGGCAGTTATCAGGGACACTTTTCCGGCTGCCAGGGGTGCGGACAGTTTGTCACGCGCTTTATCCAGCATCGATTCGGAATTGTCATAGCCTATAAAATGGGTGCTCTCCGGACATTTTGGATGTTGGGTAAGGTACTCCAGGGTAGTGCCTGTTGAGCAGCCCAAGTCACAAACAACCCCGGCCTCTTCGGGTAAAAAATCCATAATAAGATCGGACTGGATGCGCTGAACCTCATTGTAAAAAGGCACGCTCCTGGAAACCATATTGTCAAAAACCTTGGCAACACGTTCGTCAAAAGCAAAATCTTCTACCCGCGCTGTTTGTTGAAATACTCTATCTTGTTCTGTCATAAGGTGCTGTTGAATAACTGTATTCTATGGGGGTCAGGTTGGAGGCAAATACAATAAAGTTCAAAACGTGAGTAACGGGGTTGCAAGCTTCGTCACGCGTCAAGTCGCTGTATGCTTCCGAGGCCGGTCGGGGTTTGCAACCCCGACCGAAACGTTTGAAGCCTTTGATAACTTTCAAAACGTGAGTAACGGGGTTGCAAACCCCGTCACGCTTCAGTTAACAATGAATGTTAAAAATTATTCATCATCTCTTTTTACGTCAATGATTATTTCTCCGGTATTATCTTCGGATAATATAAACAGGATGGGTGCGCAACAAACCGCACAATCTTCGTAATATTGCTGAGAACCCGCTGATGTATCGATTAATACATCCAGTGCTTCGCCGCAATAAGGGCAATAAATGATGATTTCGTCCAAATCTTGCATAAGTTATACCTTTCTGAGTAGGGCATCCAGCCAGGATATAGGCAGAATGCGTTTAAGAACAGCAAATAAATAAGTGGGAAAAGTGACGTAATAGCGTATTTTGGGTTTTTTGGCTTCCAGCGCGTGTATAACTTTATCGACAACCGCTTTGGCAGGCAAGGTAAACGCAACCGCAGCGCCTTCTTTTTGTAAGCGGTCTTCCATTGCTTGGTAGGCCGCTTGATGAAAACTGTGCGCGGGATCGATATTTTTTTTATAAAGCGCGTACGAATTCTCTCTAAAGTGACTTAATATAGGCCCAGGCTCTATCAGTGAAACATGAATGTTAGTGCCGTAAAGTTCCAGGCGCAAGGTATCTGCCAGTCCTTCCAGAGCAAACTTGCTGGCGTTATAAGCGCCGCGATAGCGCATCGCAACCAGTCCCAATACCGAGCTGTTATAGATGATGCGTCCGTGACCTTGTTTGCGCATCACCGGAATCAATCGGTTGGTTAGTTCGTGAGTACCAAACAAATTGATTTCAAATTGATACCTGAGCACATCGCGGGTTAAATCTTCAACAGCGCCCGGTTGACCAAAAGCGCCATTATTAAACAGCGCATCAAGGGTGCCGCCGGTTAAGTCAAGTACCTGACTGACCGCTTGTTGTATGCTTTGGCTGTCCGCCAGATCCAGTTGAAGTGCGGTAAAACCTTCCTGTTTTAAACGAGCGACATCGGCTGGATTTCTTGCGGTAGCAATGACGTGATGTCCCCTGTTTTGTAAAAGGACAGCAGCGCTGTAGCCGATGCCGGAAGAACAGCCGGTTATTAAGATGGTTTTTGATAAATTCATGTCGGTCATTACTTCGGTAGCTCTTGTTCTTTAAAATAAAATGATTTGCCACTGCTGCAATTGATTACAAACAGCAACGCATCTTGAGTGCTTTTACTGTCTAATTCAACCGATTCAACACGGATACACTGACCGGATTCCAGCGCTTTTTCTGCGCCTTGTCTTCTTAGTTGTTCAATATCCGCTAATCGGGTCTGGTAGGGTTTGACCAAGTCCGGCAGTTTTTCAGGGTCGTAAGGAGGAATAGCGTAAGGTGAAAATTTGTCAGGATTGTTTTTGATAAGAAACTGATTTTTTGCACTTTCAATCATAGCGTCCTTGTTTATGTTGGCCTGTTTTTTTTTCAATTGTTCTTGTTCAAGTTTTTGTTTTTCGAGTTCAGCCTGTTGTTCTTTTTGCACTAAATCTGCTGGGTTATTGGTGCCGTCAGTCGGGGTAGAAGTGCCTGTTTTTATATTAAGCTTAACATTTCCGTGTTCTGTTTCACAAGGACTTGAGCGATACCCGGTTTTGCCATTGGCATCCGTACATTTATAAATATCGGCTGAGGCCAAGGCAGAAAAAAGGCTTCCCAGAATAAGCAGTGTCAATCTCATTTTTTCCTCAATTATGCTTTGTAAAAACCTTATGCCAAAAAAATATTATAAGTGATTTGATATCGTAAGGGCATTTATCAATTATCTTCCTGATAACGCTGACTCACCAACAAAAACAGTATAGCGGTAAGCAACATTAATCCGGTAAAAAACCAGAAATAATCGGCACCGGCAAGTTTGCTGGTGCCGTCGTCGTTGTGAATAAAAAAATTAACGGCGCTGGTAAAAAGATTGCCTATCGCTACTGACAAAAAATAAAAGGCCATTACAAAGGACTTCATGGTTTTAGGTGCCTGGGTGTAAGAAAATTCAAGGCAGGTAATGGAAACCATAACCTCGGCAGAAGTTAACAAAACATAAGCCAATAACTGCAAGGAGATGTGCGGGGTTAAACCCGCGTCCAGTTGCATTTGTATGGCACCGGGTATGGCAAAAGCAATAACGGTTATAAATAAACCGATAGTCATTTTTCTTAAGGCCGTTAACACAAAAAAACGGTTTAAAAACGGATAAACACAGCATGAAAAAAACGGCACCAGTAACATAATCAGCAAGGGGTTGGCTGCCTGAATTTGTGAGGGTAGCAGTTCAAAACCAAACACACTGCGATCCATTTTTTGCGCCTGCACAATCCAGGAGGAGCCGGTTTGGTCAAACAAGGCCCAGAATACGGCAATAAAGGCATAAATGGAGGCCAGCTTACCCAAGCTTTTTAGGCCGACCTGACTGAACATTTCTTTAATAAAGTTGATGCCGGCAGGCTGAATATGCACAAAGCGATACCGTCCTGACCAAAAAGTAACGGCTGCCATCAGCATTAACAAACCCGGAACCGCAAAAGCGACCGCAGAACCATAGTGATCCAGTAACCAGGGAATAATCAACATGGCGGTAAAGGCACCAAAATTGATGGCAAAATAAAACCAGCTAAACACTTTGGTCATTAGATGCCGATTGGCAATGCCAAACTGGTCGCCAATGTGCGCTGAAACACACGGTTTTATGCCGCCTGCACCCAGAGCAATCAGGCCTTGCCCAATTAACAAGCCCATGCGGGTGTTATCAATTGCCAAGGCAAAATGACCCAGGCAATAAATCAGCGATAAAAAAATAATGGTTTGATATTTTCCCAACAGACCATCAGCCAATAACGCCCCAAACAACGGCATAAAATACACCGTCGATACAAACAAATGAAAATAGCCCTGCGCTTCATTTTCTGACATAACATCCAGTTGACCGGATGGGTTCATCAGATATTGCGTCATAAAAACCACTAATATGGCTCGCATGCCGTAATAGCTAAAGCGTTCGGCCGCTTCATTGCCTACAATATAAGGTATGCCGGCGGGTAACGTGTTTGACGAATCTGGCTGCGTTTTATAAGGCGGCATTTTGTTGGTTTTGAAATGGTTAACAATTGCAGTTATTATGACACAGGTTATTGGTAGCGATTGATTCAGGCGTGTGTTTGGCTATTTCCCAAGCTGGCGCTTGGGAAATAGCAGGAACTTTGCGGGAACGCCGAGCCCCAGCTCGGCACGGGATAGTGAAGCCGATTACTGCATGTTGGTGACTACGCCGAGCTGGGGCTCAGCGTTCCCGGAATCAATAGTCCGGTTTTATTTATCTGCCCCGGTTTAAATTGATAACCAATTAATAACAAGTCATGGCTCATATCCGGTTAGAATAGCGAACCTAAGAGTAAAAAGATGGTTTATGAGATTACGCAAGCAATCGGAAGTCTTTTTAAGCGGGCTTTTCCGGTAAGCGGGATAAAATATTTCAGGTGTAACGCTTTTGTACGATGGATTAACAAATAACTATTATCATGTCAGAACTTAACAGCAAAACAAAAATGACTAAAGACACTACCCAAGCCCTGTTAATCAAGTTAAAAAATTATATTAATCAGGAAATTATTGGCCAGGATGTCCTTGTTGAAAGGATGCTTATCGGCTTGTTGGCCGATGGTCATATTCTGGTTGAAGGCGCACCTGGACTGGCCAAAACCAGAGCCATTAACGTCTTAAGCAAAGGTATCCACTGCGATTTTCATCGCGTGCAGTTTACCCCCGATTTATTACCCGCAGATTTAACGGGCACTGAAATTTATCGTCCGCAGCAAGGCACGTTTGAGTTTCAAAAAGGCCCGCTGTTTCATAATCTGATATTGGCTGACGAGATTAACCGTTCGCCCGCAAAAGTGCAGGCGGCGTTACTGGAAGCCATGGGGGAGCGCCAAATAACCGTGGGTCAGGCGACTTATCCCTTGCCCAAGTTGTTTATGGTGATGGCAACACAAAATCCTATTGAACAGGAGGGCACCTATCCGTTACCCGAAGCGCAACTGGATCGTTTTTTACTGCATGTCAAAGTGGATTATCCCAAAGCCGAGCATGAAAAAAGCATTTTGCATCTGGCCCGAGCAGAAGCGCGTTCTGAATCCTTTAAAGGCACGGATAAATTTGAACCGATTAGTCAAAGCACTTTGTTCGATGCCCGTAATGAAGTGCTGGATATTTTTATGGCAGAAAGCCTTGAAGATTATCTGTTGCAAATTATCCTGGCAACCCGAAACCCCGGTGCGTATGGACAAGACCTGGCTTCGTGGCTGCAATACGGAGCCAGTCCAAGAGCCAGTATTGCCCTGGATCGTTGCTCCAGAGCCAAAGCCTGGTTGTCACAACGGGATTTTGTAAGCCCCGAAGATATTCAGGAGATGGCTTTTGATGTCTTAAGGCATCGTTTGATTTTATCTTACGAAGCCGAAGCCGAAGGCATTACTACGGATCATTTTATTAAAGAACTCATTTCCAGGGTTGCTGTACCTTGATGCTGTTTACTAAACAAGCAGATCCTGTCAGCCAATCAAAACATGAGCTGGTTTCTGTTTCGTTAAAAACGCTGATTGATTTGGCAAAGCTGGCCAGCGGTTTAAATTTGCAGCAGGCTAAACTTCGTTCCCGACAAAGCGGCGGTTATGTGTCGCGTTTTAAAGGTCGTGGTATGGAGTTTGATGAAACCCGTTTGTATCAACCCGGCGATGATATTCGCAGTATTGATTGGCGAGTGACTGCGCGTACCGGAAAAACGCATACCAAGGTGTTTAGGGAAGAGCGCGAAAGACCGGTATTTATTTCTGTCGATAACCGCCTGACCATGCATTTTGCGACACGCGGCGTGTTTAAATCTGTGTTGGCGGCAAAACTTGCGGGCTTATTGGCGTGGACTGCCGAGTATCATGGTGATCGGATTGGCGGACAACTGTTTTCTGAGCAAGAGTGTCGGGAATTAAAGCCGCAAAATGGCAGACATGCGGTATTGCGATTTTTAAATGCCTTGGTTAAGCCCCAAAATCCGACTGACAAAGCGTTTACGCTGGACCAGGTTTTGGCAAGACTTAACCAACATGCGCGTCCAGGCAGTCTGGTTTATATCATCAGTGATTTTAGGGGTATCAATGATCAGGCTGAAACGCATTTAGCCAAGCTGTCCGAGCATTGTGAGGTGGTGTTGATTTTTATCTACGATCCCCTGGAAAGCAGTTTACCCGCTAAAGGCCGCTATCGATTTACCGATGATGAACGCGAGGTCGTGATTGATACCGGCGATCAACAGCGGCTATTAAATTATCAACAACGTTTTGCCGAGCGTTTGCTGCGCTTGGAATCATTAGCTAAAAAAAGGGGACTGACATTTATTCAATGCAGTACCACAGAAGATCCCCTGCAATGCTTAAGATGACATTGATGAAATAAAAGAGGTGTGAGAGCATTAAGAGACGCCCTTATAAAACTGCTTCGTTACTTTTAATTATAACAAATGCCAACCACTCAGCTCCCCCTAAAAGACATACATCTCCCCGACGCTATCGGTTGGTGGCCTCCTGCTATTGGTTGGTGGTTGCTGGCGGTTTTGATTCCTCTATTGATGGTGTTTTTGTACTGGTTTTATAAACGTTTGACTCGCAAAACGGCTATTAAAACCGCTAAAAAAAATCTGGCAGTCATCAAGCAATATTCTGCCTTGGATAATGACAAGAAACTGCGTGAACTTTCCACGCTGATTCGCCGTGTGGCTATCAGTGTTAATCCCAGAGCTGAAGTGGCGAGTTTAACCGGGCGTCAGTGGTTGGGGTTTCTTGATAAATCAGTAACCGGTACGCCTTTTAGCGACGGCTGTGGTCAGTTGTTGGCGACCGCGCCTTATCGAAATTCGCCGCCCACCGAACCGGAAATTGCCCAGCTCATCAGTCTGTGTGAAGACTGGCTTAACGCCCAAACCAAAACCGCGAAAAGAAAACAAACATCATGATTCATTTTGAGTGGCCCTGGCTGTTAACGGCCTTACCTTTGCCTTTATTAATTCGTTGGCTGGTTCCTGCAAACAATCCTGTGGAACAGGCGGCGTTAAAAGTCCCGTTTCTGGATGATTTTTCTGAAGGTAAAACACAGGCTGTGTCCCAGGATCAAAAATGGCCGTTATTGCTGGCGGCAATCGCCTGGTTTTTATTGGTTGTGGCCTGTACCCGGCCGCAATGGCTGGGTGAGCCGATTGAACAAGGTGTGAGCGGGCGGGATTTAATGCTGGCTGTGGATTTATCGGCCAGTATGGAAGAACAGGATTTTATGATTAACAAAAAACCCGTCGATCGACTGACCGCTATCAAATGGGTCGCCAGCGATTTTATTAACCGGCGTGTCGGTGACCGGGTGGGTTTAATATTATTTGGTACGCAGGCGTATTTGCAAACCCCCTTAACCTTTGACAGAAAAACCGTGCAAACTTTGTTGGATGAATCGGTCATTGGACTTGCGGGTGATAATACGGCCATCGGTGATGCGATTGGTTTGGCGGTTAAGCGTCTTAAAAATCAACCGGCCAATAGTCGTGTTTTGGTGCTGTTAACGGATGGTGCCAATACCGCAGGCGAAGTCTCGCCCTTAAAAGCCGCAGAGCTGGCGGCCGCCAACCAATTAAAAATATATACCATCGGCGTGGGAGCGGATGAAATGATCGTGCGCAGTTTTTTTGGTAACCGCAAAGTGAACCCTTCAAGGGATTTGGATGAAAACACCTTGGTTAAAGTCGCTGAAAGTACCGGTGGCCGTTATTTTCGGGCCAGAAATGCCGATGAGCTGAATAATATTTATATGTTGCTGGACAAGCTTGAACCGGTTGAAAAAGACAAACAATACTTCAGGCCGCGCAGTGAATTGTATTTTTGGCCCTTATCGCTGGCGCTGGGTTTGGCCGGATTTATTGGCCTGTCGCGGGTGAGGTTGTCATGAATCTGGCGGACTTTCACTTTATCCGGCCTTACTGGTTACTGGCTTGCATTCCTTTTGTAGTCATTGTAACGTTAATGTTAAGAAACAAGCTGAGTCAGGGCAACTGGTCGGCGGTATGCGATGCGGAATTATTACCGTATTTATTACAGGAAAAGATCGTTAACCAAAGCCGCTGGGCATTAACCACCGGTGCCATTGCCGCTTTATTGACCATTATTGCCTTGGCAGGGCCAACCTGGCAACGGTTGCCTTCGCCTGTTTTTAGAAATGAATCGGCCTTGGTGATCGCGCTGGATTTATCGCGCTCCATGGATGCCGAGGATATTAAGCCCAGTCGCTTGATTCGGGCACGTTACAAAATTGCCGATATTTTAAAGCAGCGTAAAGATGGTCAGACAGCCTTACTGGTTTATGCCGGTGATGCGTTTACCGTTACCCCGTTGACCGATGATACTGAAACCATCGATAGTCAATTGTCCGCGTTGACTACCGACATTATGCCCAGTGAAGGCAATAATACTGGAATTGTGCTGGAAAAAGCCGTTGAATTGTTTAAGCAATCAGGGCTGCAAAAGGGGCAGATAGTGTTGGTGACCGATAGCGTTGATAGTGATAAAACACTGGCTACAGTAAAAGCGCTTGATAACTATACGGTGTCAATATTGGGCGTGGGCACCACGGAGGGCGCACCGGTCGCCCTGCCTGAGGGTGGTTTTTTGAAAGATGAACAAGGCACTATTGTCGTTCCCAAGTTGGATGTCAGTGCTTTGGCAAAGCTGGCACAGGTAGGCAAGGGCATTTATCAAACCATAACGGCCAATGACGCGGATATTCAAACCCTATTATCAGCCGACGATAACCCGGTACAACAAGAAGGCAAGGAAAACAAAAACTTATTGCTGGATCAGTGGGAAGATAAAGGCCCGTGGCTGTTATTACTGGTTTTGCCCTTGGCGGCATTGAGCTTTAGAAAAGGGCTGTTATGTGTCGGTTTGTTACTGTTATTACCGCTGCCTAAAAACAGTTATGCCGTTGAATGGCAGGATTTATGGCAGAACAAAGATCAGCAGGCGCAACAGGCCTATAAAAACAACCAATTTGAGCAAGCGGCAAATTTATTTAAAAATCCTGACTGGAAAGCGGCAGCGCACTACAAAGCGGGCGAGTATGATAAGGCATTGGATAGCCTGAAAGTTAATCAGACCGCTTTAAGTGCTTACAATCAGGGCAATGCACTGGCACAATCAGGCCAGTTGGAAGAGGCTGTCAAAGCCTACGAAAAAGCGTTGACGTTAAATCCGGATGACGCCGATGCCAAATACAATAAAGCACTGGTAGAAAAAGAACTGGAAAAACAAAAGCCGCAAGATAAAAAACAGGACGACAAGCAACAACAGTCCAAAGAAAATTCCGACCCCAAAAAGGCGGATGATAAATCAGAAAAATCGGAAGAACAGAAAGCCGCTGAACAAAAACCCGAACAGTCAGACGAGAAAAAATCTGAACAGCAAAAAGCCGATGAACAGAAGGCGGAAGAAGATAAAGAGCAACAAAAGAAGCAGGAAGAAAAAAAACCGGATACTGAACAAGCTAAACAGGCCGAACAGAAAAAAGACGAAGGCAAAGAGCAGCCCAAATCCACACCTGCCGACGCAAAGCCTTCAGATGAAGAGCAACAAGCCAATGAACAATGGCTCAAAAGAATTCCGGATGATCCGGCTGGCTTGTTAAAACGCAAGTTTAAATATCAATACGGACAGCGTGAACGTCAGTAAGATAAATAACTGTGCGAATATCGGCTACCAAGCCGGGACAGATAACTTTCTGGGAACGCCGAGCCCCAGCTCGGCACGGGATAATAAAACCGATTACTGATTACGCCGAGCTGGGGCTCAGCGCTCCCGGAATCAATAGGCCAGCTTTATTTATCTGTCCCGCTTTTTGTGGTAGCCTAAATAGCAACGGCACTCAAACGTCTCGCTTGGCAGGAAGTCGCTTGAGTGTCAGTAAAACTTATCAAATAGCCTGGTGATTAAAAGGCTGAAGTACCATTTCACTCACGACACCACTACCCGGTTGTTGACATAAAAACCAGATGGCTTTGGCGGCTTCGTCAGCTTGAAGCATTTTTTCCCGTTGCACTTTCAGGTCAATGGTATCCCAAAAAGCAGAGTCCACACCGCCGAGAAATAAATTGGTGATACGGATGTCGGTGCGTTTTACTTCTTCCCGTATGCTTTGCATCATGCCAACCAGTCCGTATTTGCTGGCGCAATAAGCCGCTGCACCGGCCATGGGCACTTTGCCCAATACACCGGGAATATTAATGATAAGTCCTGTTTTGGTTGCTTTCATGGCGGGTAAAAATGCTTTCATCAGCAAGAAAGGTGTCACCAAATTAGCATTCAACGTATTTAAAAAATCAGTCTCATCCAACGTATCCATGGGTTTGATGATGCCGATACCGGCGGCATTAATCAAAATATCAATGGCAGGAAATTGCTGAAAATAGCTTTCTTTCAGTTTGTTTATAGAACCCGGTTGAGCGTCATCCAAAGCAAAACAGCATTCAGGCGATACTTTACAAGAAGCGGCAACCGCCTGTAGTTTTTCTGTGTTCCTGCCGGTTAAAAACAGCTTGGCTCCGCTACCGGCCAACAACTGCGCGGTTCGGCTACCAATGCTGCCGGTAGCGCCCACGATAAGAACCTGCTTGTCTTTTAATAGTTGCATAAATAAAATTTTTGAGTTGATTAAACAATATATCGGTTTTTTTGAATTTAGAAAATAAAACCTGATGACGACTATAATCTTGGTTTTCCCTATCACTCGATCTTCAAGTTTTCTTACCTTGGTTTTATAGATCATAGATAACCTGCAACACAAGCACTAATAGATGTAGGCCGGAATAAGGCTTTTCAAGCGCAAGCGAGAACAAGCGTTTCCGGGATATGCTCTACGAGTGTGCCGGAAACGTCACCACCCGCTACGCTTGAGTGGTCTTATTCCGGCCTACGCCTAATGCTTGTTATCGCTGAATTCCCTGAAATAAAGAGTTAAAAACTTGAAGGTCGAGAATTACCTGTCATTAAATCGTAACAGAGTTGTCACCTAAATTTCGTATTAGAACGTTATTCTATTTTAAGGAAATCAAAAGAAGTCATTTGCAAATATCCCAGTTGATTGTTTGGTTCTGCGCTCATAGGATTTTTCACGTCGCAATAAAAAAGCGTAGTTTTTATAGGCTTAATACCCAGCAATTGGGCCAATCTGAAAAGGCGGCGGCAAGGCAATCTTGCCGCCGCTTTTTCTTTTTTTGCATAGTACTAGGTTCTGTTGACGTTTTGTCTAAAAAATTAATATATATTTTTCAATCAGATAACTTAAATCACGATTTTTTTAATCGCAATTCCGACAAGGATCACCGTTAGTTACACGCCATGAATGGCATCCCATCATCTGGATGTCAGTATTTATTAACAGCATGGCGATAACCCATTGATTTATTCTTTTTGAAACGTCAATAGAACCTAAGGTAATTCGCAATAAATAACCCCCACCCTATCGTTCCCACAATCCAGAGTCACTGCCCACAGTTAATAATGAACGGTTCCTTCTCACTCAGGGAGAAGGTTAGGATGAGGGGATCAAATAAAGCTTTTTGCCTTATTTTTTATTCTCCTCACCCCAAACCTTTCCAGCAAGAGAGGGAGCTTTTTCTTAACTGTGGGCAGTGACTCTGGAGCATGGGAACTAAACGGATTTTGGGAGGATATTTTCTGCGAGTTGCCTAAGCAAAAATACGGGAGAGCAAGCGATTAATAATCTCTAACTTATCACCAATAAAAAACTTCGTGTCTTCGTGGTGCATAGGTTTTAAGATTTTGCCCGGGTTCATAACACGAAAACTTTTGGATCATCAATACGTCATCAGAACCTCTTGCACCCGATTGGGAAAGTCTGAAATTAAACCGGTAACGCCCGCTGCAATCAATTGGTGCATATCGTCCTTATTGTTACACGTCCAAACATTAACCTGGCGTCCACCTTTACGAACCGGGGCAATGTCGTCCAGATTTAATGTGCGGAGTCCCGTTGCATTCCTGTCACCATAGCAATTAGGATGGTAAGCCGTAGCACCGAGTAATTGCAGGTAGTTATTTAGATTTTCAATGCGATTATCCGTCAAAACGGCAGTAGCGATAGTTTTTGTGAGTTGACGCACTTTCCTTAACTGCTCATGCTCAAATGACGAAATCATAACCTGATGATCCATGTTCATGACTTCGACCAGCTTGACAACCTTCTCTGTTAGTTCTGTCGTTACGTTGGGCTGCATTTTGAGTTCTATGTTAACCATTATATCGGCGTGCTTGGCAAATTCCAGTGTCTGCTTTAAAGTGGGAAGCTTTATATTACCGGAGGCATAGCGCATGCGATCTTGTGGGCTGACAAACCGGGCTAATTCTTCATCAGTCAAGGTTTGCAGAAATTCTTGTCTTTGCGTGTATGGCAACGATAGCTGTTCGATATACCAGTTACCCGCATCCAGCGTGTTTAATTCCTCGTAAGTAAAATCCCAAATATAATAGCTATTACAGTTTGGAAATTTTGTTTTAACATCCGTGCATCGAGTTAATTGTTCGTCGTGATGAACCACTAATTCTCCATCTTTTGATAAGCGAACATCCATTTCAAATAGTTGGCATGCAAAGGTTTTCACTTTCTGAAAGGCCTCCAAGGTGTTTTCTGGTGCAAATGTCCGCACACCCCGGTGGGCTATGTTTAGAAAATCAATGGGTGGTTTTTCGGGTATACGTAATGACATCATATTCAAAATCACTTATATATTTTAAGGTAAGTATTCAGTCCCCCTCTTTGTAAAAGAGGGGTTAGGGGAGATTTTATTAGATAAATCCCCCTCTGCCCCCTCGCTATGCTCTCCCCCTTTTTCAAAGGGGGAGGTGAATACTTACGTTTTAAGCAGTCAATGCTGTTCGGTCAACTCAGGCGGGATAAGCGTCAATTTAATATCCCAAGTTAATGTATTGATGGTCGTTTGATTTGCAATTGTCAGCTAATATTAAATTTTCAAACCAAAAATTAACAAGACTATATTGTTAAAATGACAACTAATGATAATATCAACAGAATAATGTCGTCAAACAAGGTGCTGAAAGCTTAATCCAGGGTTAGAAACCGAAAGTAAAAAGAACCGGATGTTGCACCCTTATAAAATTACGCTGTGGTTAATGTATTTATCTATCTCTCAAGGAGACTAATCTATGCAAGGTCAAAACGGATTTTTTATTCAATTTTTACGGTTGGCAGGGCCCTTTTGGAATTCCGAAAATAAGGCGGTTATCCGCAATCAGACATTGGCTTTAA
>JBAXUR010000043.1:0-25943 GCA_037129595.1 Methylococcaceae bacterium
GCCAGCTTCATCGGCATCGAACAACCGTACACCGACAATCGCCGCCAACTCAAAAACCAAACCGATCTCACAGCGCAAATCCCCCTTCTTAATTTTGACCAGCGTCCCCCTTGAAATGCCCGCCCGCTCAGCAAGCGCTTGCACCGACCATTTGCGCTCTTTACTGCCAAGCTGAATTGACTTTCCCAAAAGCTCGGCAGCAGCCCTGCCATACCTTGAATACACCCTCGCTTTTGCCACGAAAAGACCTCGCAAATTGATCATTATAATAAACATTATAGGCATTGGTGATTATTATAGTAAACAACTTACTCAGTTTTTTGATGAGCCAGGCTTCCAATTTGAATCGGGACGATTTTACAGATAATGCCCACTGGAACATGGGAATGATTAAAACATACCCCAAGGTCAATTACGCATCGTCGCCAAAATACTATTGGCAGCGGCTTGTACAGAAAACACATCAGAAAGCAGTTGTTTGGCGTTTGCAGCCAGGGTTTCCCGTAAAACTCCATCATGCAATAATTTCAACGCATTGGTAAGCAAAGCCGCATCATCGCCATTCACAGTCACCAAACCGGCTTTTGCCTTTTCCAGCAAATCCTGCAAATCATTACCAGGATTAACGCTGCCCAAAATGGGCTTTTCCTGAACCATATAAGCCAACAACTTACCGGGAAAATTATGTGTAGTATGGTCATGATGCAAACTGAACAAGCCTACATCAAACTCCGCAAGCATGTTTTTAAATACCTCCTGCGTAACAGGAGGCAAAAGCGTCATATTATGCAAATCCTGTTGCACTATAGCCTCACGCACCAGTGCCACTTCATCACCTGCACCCACTAACACAAAATGCGCGTCAGGTTCCGGGCGCATCGCTTTCGCCAGGCGCACTATATTCATCATGTCTTGTGCAGGGCCAATATTACCGCCATAGAAAAAAACCACCTTGTTTTCAAGGCCCAGCGCTTTGCGGTAATCGCTATTAGCCGCAGGAACAGACTCATTGGCAGCCCAGTTATACAAAAGATCCAACGGCTTTTTAACCGAAGCGGTTGCAGAAAACCAGGCCAGATTTTTAGGCGACTGAATGCCAATGGTATCGGCCGCACGGTAACTTAAGGCCTCAAAAAATCTGAAATAACGGGTGATAGGTGACGTAGCGCTTAACATTCCATTATCAATCACCCATTGCGGAAAAAAATCCCGCAACACCAAATAACTGCCGGCACCCCACAGCTTTTTTAACCGACTAACCAAACGCCCCCAAAATATGGTCGGCGAATAATAAATGATTAAGTCATGCGGATGCTGCTTAAAATACTGCTTAAATGCTCGCCAGGCATGATATGACAGCAGGGTTTCGTTGATGGCCCTTTTTACTTTTGAAATATTCTTTATCTCGCCGGAACGAAAACGACAAATCGTAACGCCATCAAGTTGCGAGATTTCAAAGCGGCTGATCAACCCCGGTGCAGGCGTAACAACAGTAACATTATGTCCGCGTGAAACAAACTCCACCGCCAACTCATGCATCATTTTGGCACCGACCTTTATACTTGACGGTAAATAATCATCAATAATTAAACATATTTTCATAGCATCAGACCTTCTGCCAAACCACGCGGTTAATGTAATCAGTATAGGACATAATAATCCGCACCACCTTGTCGGATACATTAGGCATTGAATATTCAGCAACCGGGCGAGTCACTCGTGCTTTACCAGTCGCTTGAGCATCTAAAATCAGCAAGCCTTGCATAATACGCTCCTTATTAAGTCCAACCATCATCACCGAAGCTTCTTCCATAGCTTCCGGCCGCTCATGAGCTTCGCGGATATTAAGGGCAGGGAAATTTAAAATAGAAGATTCTTCAGAAATAGTCCCGCTATCTGACAACACCGCTTTTGCATCAAGCTGGAGCTTAACATAATCACTAAAACCCAGGGGTTTCATTAACGTAATTAACGGATTAAATTCAATGCCCTTTTCTGCAATCTTTTTACGCGTTCGTGGATGCGCAGAAATAATGATAGGTAACTGATAGTGTTCAGCCATCGCATTTAACGTATCTATCAACGCAAAAAAATTGCGGTCAGAACCGATATTTTCTTCACGATGCGCAGAAACTACAAAATACCCGGCTTTTTTAAGATTAAGATCCTCAAGCACTAAAGACGCATTAATATCAGCAAGCCTGGAATTAATCACCTCAAACATCGGACTTCCGGTTTTAATAATCCGATCCGCCGGCAAACCTTCCCTTAATAGGTACTCTCTGGCAATATCGCTATAAGTCATATTAATATCGCTGATATGATCGACAATTTTACGGTTCGTCTCCTCGGGCACACGCTGATCAAAACAGCGGTTGCCGGCTTCCATGTGAAAAATCGGGATTTGACGTTTTTTGGCTGGAATAGCACAAAGACAACTGTTGGTGTCACCTAAAACCAGAAAAGCATCCGGCTGTTCTTTTTCCAAAACAGGATCAACATTAATCAGAATATTGCCAATGGTTTCAGTGGCATTTTTTCCTGCGGCATTAAGAAAATAATCAGGTTCCCTGATATCAAAATCCTTAAAAAATATCTCATTCAGTTCGTAATCATAATTTTGACCCGTATGCACCAAAATATGCTCAATACTTTCGGTGGTATCCAATTTTTTTAGCACTGAGGACAGCCTGATTATCTCAGGCCGGGTACCCACTACAGTCATTACTTTTAGCTTTTTCATATTAAACCGGATTTGTTTTAAATGGCGCCATACTGGCTTAATGTTGTAAACCTGGATAAAATTCTGAATTAAGAAGATCTTCTTGAGCGTAAGGATATTGGGCAGGAAAAGCCGATTCTTCCAAGCCGGTTTCTTTGGCAGCCAGTAAAACAGAATCTATATAGGCATCCGCAATAAATTCTTCCAGCCTTGCATGTAAACTGGGATTATCTTTTAGCAGCCTTTGGAGCTGACGCCGTTGTTCTTTAATGGTGAGTTGCCAACTCCGCCCCCGAAAAGACGGTTGATAATGCCACTTTAAGAGATGTGCCAATAAGACAGCAAGTCGATTGATCAATTCTCGACGCTCGCTTGCTCCCATACTCTCTATCTCCTCAATTAAATATTTAAAATCGACATCAGCCAAATTACCCGATTTAAGAAGGCTAACCTGTTGCTGAGTCCACGCGTAAAAATCCAGATCATGAAGCAAAGAAGTTGTCATAACGCACTCCGTGATGTTAAAAGTTTGCCCATTGTATCATCCGCCCGAAAATCATTACATTCCAGTAAGCCGGATTCAAGCGAACGGCTTATAAAGAGCCCTGAATTAATTAAGTACGTAGGGCGTCCGTGCGCGCCTTAATTTTCAAGGCGTGCACGGCAAGCCCTGCAGAAAATAATGTCGCTTAATCAACGAAGGCCTCTATATCAACAGAATTAAACCTTGCTTGCAATCGTATCTGGCCGGTCACGATCAAAAATCTCATTGGCCCATAACATCACTATCATTTCCTCCTCCCCCACATTAGTAATATCATGCGACCAACCCGGAATGGTCTCAACAATCTCAGGTATTTCGCCGGAAGTAAAAAGTTCATAAGTTTCATCGGTCAAAATATGACGAAAGCCAAAACGCGCCCGGCCTTTAATAACCAGAAACTTTTCAGTCTTGGAATGGTGATAATGGCCTCCTCGGGTAATGCCGGGATGCGCAGTAAAATAAGAAAACTGCCCGGAATCCTTAGTCTTAAGCATCTCGACAAAAACACCGCGTGGATCAGCAAATTTAGGTACTTGATATGCAAAGTCAGCCGGTGACAAATAACTCATGTAAGTCGAATACAGTGCGCGTACCAAACCGGTACCCACTTGTTCGGAAAGCAATGAAGCCCGACTATCGCGAAAGGCTTCAAGCTGCTGTGCCAGTCGGCCAACCGTAGTCTGATATTGGATGGGCACAGAGCAAAACTCCGAGGCATCAAATTGCGGCTTATTTGTTAGAATACGAATAAATTCGTCGACGACATCATCCACATAAACCAAAGACAAAGCCGCATTACTATCATTGATTTGTATCGGTAAGCCTTTCGCAAGGTTATGGCAAAACGTTGCTACCACCGAGTTATAGTCAGGCTTGCACCATTTGCCAAACACATTAGGTAAACGATAAATATAAACCGGGGCCCCCGATTGTGAGGCATAGTCCCGCAAGGCCAGTTCAGCGTCCAGTTTGCTTTTACCGTAAGGGTTATCTAGCGCCGCTTGCGTTGATGATGAAAAAATAACGGGCACTGATCGACCGCTCTCAAGTAATGCCTTGCATAAGCTTTTGGTAAGGCCGGTATTGCCGTATATAAATTCTTCCGGCAATAGCGGACGATTGACACCGGCTAAATGGACAACGGCATCGATATCAGAAACCAGATCAGACAGTTGTTGCTCAGGCGTTTGCCGAGAAAACGGCAAAGTTTCAAAACCGTCTAATTCGTTAAGACGAACCAGCAGATTTTGAGCAATAAAACCGTTTGATCCGGTAATTAAAACCTTCATACCATCCTTCATATTTATTTAATTAAATTAACAAACATAAATCATTCCCCCTGTTCCAGAATGGAAAGGATAAATGTTTGAGCAATATAGAGACCCTCGTTGATTAATCGACATTATTTTCTGTAGGGCGTGCCGTGCGCGCCTTGAAAAATAAGGCGCGCATGGCACGCCCTTGTACTTAATTCAGGGCTCTATAACTGCTCATCCTTTCCGACTTGTTAGTCGTGTAACTCATGCAGAAATTTCAGCGAGTGCCCATTGGTAGGCTATATCAACCAATTGTTCCATTTCAATTAACGACAAGCTGATATAAGGTGTTTCTTCATAGCGCAATATCACTGCAAATGGGTTTAGAACACTAAATTGGTCAGATGGAAATGGCATCGTCACATGCTTTTCTAGCAGTAGATCAACCAACTCATCGACATCATGCGTTCTGCGAAATACTATACCGTGATACTCAGCAACAGCCTTGAGGCATTTTTCTACGGCCTGCTGGGCAAAAAAACCCGGTGCCGAAATATCTACTTCGGGATGACGGGTCAAGGCACGAAACGAAGTAATATCGCGCTTGGCAAGCATTAATAGTCTACCTGCACGTTTAGTGGGCTGTGTCATCATATAACACCCTGCCTTCGCGCAATGCCCAATACACGGCAGTGGCACAAGAGTCCTGTTGCTGGCTAATTTCTGCTTGTGAATAGACTAATACATCTACAGGCACTCTCAACGGTCTCAGCACTTGTCTTAAGCGCACCATCTCATGAAATTTGTCATTTAGTTCCGACTCAATGACCAAAAAATCCAAATCAGAATTTTCCCGAGCGTCGCCACGCGCATAAGAGCCAAACAGAATGACTCTGGCGGGCTTGGCAGCAGCCCCTAAAAGCTGTGCAGCTTGCTGTATGGTTTGTTCTGAAATCATATAGTTATCCTGGATATAATCTGTATCTATTCGTCTTACACTCTAATTGAAGCCCTGCTATTACCTGAACTTGTCGAAGAAAAATCATCCCCACTTTTTAAGCTCCTCTCTAATATAATCCAGCCTCATTAACAGCTCAACCATGCCATCCACATCCAGGCGTTCGGTGTTCTCAGAAGTATAATCAGTCTCCTGGGACAGCTCCTTTTCACCTTCTTCATAATACATCCCATAATTCAAATCACGGGTATCCGCAGCCACCCTAAAATAATCGCCTAAATCCTCAGCTTTTAAATATTCTTCGCGGCTTAACAAAGCCTCATGCTTTTTCTCCCCGTGTCGGGTACCCAAAATGCGAATTTCATTAGCGGCATTAAAGATTTTTTTTAAGGCTTGCGTAAGCGTTAACACAGTCGCCGCCGGGGCTTTTTGCACAAACGTATCGCCCTGTACGCCATTCTTAAAGGCAAATAAAACCAAATCCACCGCATCCGGTAAAGACATCATAAAACGGGTCATATCCGGATCGGTAATCGTTAACGGCTTGCCCGCTTTGATTTGCTCAACAAACAACGGGATAACCGAACCTCTGGAGGCCATGACATTACCATAGCGGGTATTACACATCGTCGTACCCCCCAGGGGCACATTGCGTGACGTGGCCACGGTCACTTTTTCCATCAAGGCCTTGCTCATGCCCATGGCATTAATCGGGTAAACCGCTTTATCGGTACTTAAGACAATAACATTTTTAACGTTATTCTTAATCGCTGCTTTTAAAGTATTTTCAGTACCCAGAATATTGGTTTTAACCGCTTCAATTGGGTAAAACTCACAAGAGGGCACCTGTTTTAATGCGGCGGCACTAAAAACATAATCAACCCCAATCATGGCCGTATCAATACTGTCAAACGAGCGCACATCACCAATATAAAACTTGATCTTGTCGTTGTTATAAAGCAAACGCATATCGTGCTGCTTTTTTTCATCACGGCTAAAAATTCTGATTTCGGCAATATCAGAATTAAGGAACTGATCCAGCACCGCATTACCAAAAGAACCGGTACCGCCGGTGATTAAAAGGGTTTTGTTTTTAAACATTAATGCGTTCCTTTATGTTGTTAAGCTACGTGAATGATAAATTCAAATGTCTTATCTGCCACAGCGCTGCCATGAATAGTGCCGGGTATGACGGGCGTTAGATACAATTAGGCTGCCAGCTTAAGCAGGGACAGTCTCCTTCAACGCGCTCATGCGTTGCGTGACGCAGAAGCATCACTGGCCGCATACAATAGACTTCACCCTGGCATGGGGAATGTTAGGGCTACAAGGGTCTACCGTAATCTCGCGCCGACCGGGCGATAGCACCAGATCCATATCTTCCATAGGCACAGCACCCAATAACACTTCATCACCCAAAACCAATGCGCCCACATAACAAAAGCGATCCTTAAATCCGACTTTGATCGGCCCTACATAAGGTACGTTCATTGATCGGCCATCTGCTACGGTAACTTCCCGTTTTGACTCCATTTCAAGATCAAGCTGAATGGCAATATGTTCAGGTATGCAAAGCATTAATGCACCGGTATCCGCCAAAGCTTGTGCGATGATAGGCGTTAAATTCAGATTACGCGGATTACTGAGTTTAATTTCCGCAAAGATATGCCCCATTTCATGCCCCCCTTTTTAACGGTGATTTTTAAAAACCAAAAAATGATATACATTACCATGTTCCATAGTTCCAACGTGAGAATTTATCCTGCAACGCACTCATGCGCTGCGTGACGCAGAAGCGTCACTGGCGGCATATAAGTTATTCGTAAATGGTGGGCAGAAAAGCGTTGCCCACCCTACCAGACTACAATCTGGGTACGTTTAAACAAACGACAGAATTGTTTCATAGAATTTCTTATAAAGGCATATCTGGCGTGGCTTTTGCCAACTTTTAGACTTCCTAATTTTAGTCTTGTCAGGACTACGCTTTTTTGGGAAGTCTAAACCATCCGTAATCATCACTGTTAAATACCTTTAAGTCACAAAGATCTTTAAAAATGAGTCAAGTTTAAAAACTCGGGCAAAAATACCCCTAACCCCATGAAAAAAGGAGTTTGCCTAGAAACAGTCGTGAGTTGCACCACTTACGGATAGTGCCGGGAATAGGCGCTGGCGGATTAAACCGTGACAGCGTAACGTACATAAATGTACGTTCATGAGTCCGATTTACAGGAATTACATGTGCATCCTCACGAAGTGTCAGCCAATGTGGGCTAAGTCATAGTTTACCAATAATCGAGCCAACTCACGACTCGTTGGTCTGAGGCGGAGCCTCGTTAGCTGTAACCCAGAACACATAGAAAAAACAAACGTTTACACAATAAGGAAGATAAGATAAAAATGTCTGATATTCCTATATGTTTTCTTGTTGAATAAGCTGTAATTTATGGTATTCATAGAATAATTCAACAGCGGCAGTAGTGCGCGGCGATATACCGGAAATTTACTCCTTGTCACCGCTCAAAATCCTATGGGACTTTGATGTCGCACTTGTTTAAACTCACCCACTTTATACTGACCGCCCATTTAACCACTGCGCAAACTCGCTGAGTGACATAATAGGCAGAGTCTTGAAGCTATCTTTAATAACCAGTAAATCATCATCACCCGTTACTAATACTTCAGCTTTGCCAACTACGGCCAGCGTTATAAACATTTGATCAGCTTGGTCTCTGATGACGGGCAAGTTAGTTGGTAAATTAAAGTCAGTGACAGTTTCGGCATAAGGCAGAAAATCAGCCACTAATAAAGCCTGCTCTTCTTGGGTAAGCTTAAATTTAGGGTAGGCCAGTACTCTTAACAACTCATTAGCAGTGTCTTTACTTACCAAGGGAACAATCTGGCCGGATTGCCAACGATAGCGAAGCCAAGCCATTTTTTGCTTTGAAAATACCAATGCAGAAATAATGCAGTTGGTATCAAGTACGACACGGCAACTCATGCTTCGTTTGTTCTTGCCCATTCAATGGCGTCACTCACGTCCTGTGGATTGATGCCAAGTGCTGCCAATTTGGCACGCACAGCATCGGCTTGTTGAATGCGCACAGGGGTAAGCATGATCCGACCATTTTCAACTTCAACATCGTAATACTCAGTCTTGCCAAGCGATGCCACAAGCGATTTTGGTAGGGTAAGTTGGTTTTTACTAGTCAGTTTAGCAAGCATGATGGTTTCCAAAAAGTAATGGAGTAAGAATATATTACCAGAGCAGTGACTGAATGCCAGATTTTTTGCTGTTATTTTTCAGAGTATGCAATGTTGTAACATCTCAGACTACATTCCCACGCAGAAGCTCGGGGACGATAAATAGACTCCCTGCCTTCACGCAATGCCCAATAGTTGGGAGTAGCACAAAAACTTTTTGTTGGTTAATTTCCGTTTGCAAATAGACCAACACTTTCAGCGGTCGCATTACTTGCCTAAAACGCACCATCTAACGAAATTTATGGCTCTATGTGAAAAAGAACATTAGCTAATAGTCTGTCCTTTATTATCTTCTGGATTTGAATAAAGTTTTCAAATTTACCGATCAATGGTTTTTAGCAAAAAGCTGTCACGGCGACAATTTTTGATCAACAGTAAACGCCTCGGCAATGAAACAAACTCCTCTTCACCTATTTTCGTACCGACAACCTTAAATCCCAATGATTCGAACATCTTGCACCATTCTTTATGTGATCTGAAGCGCACACCCACTCCAAACGTATTTGCTTTGAGTGAGGGGCTCAATTTAGCAACAAATCGATGTAGGGGCAGGTCTTGCACCTGCCCTCAGGGCAACCGCAAGGGATTGCCCCTACAGTCTTTGGCATTCATGCTAATATATGACCACGCTGGCTGAAGCATCTTGCTAACCAGGTAAAACTATTCATTAACAAAAACCGCATGGACAGTTATTCGTAAATGGTGGGCAGAAAAGCGTTGCCCACCCTACCAGACTGCAAGTACCATGGGAAAGTAACGCAATGTACCGTTGGAGCAGTGGGTTAGGCATTTATTCAAAATCAATTTATTCTGTCCCATTGATTGGTTTTATTTTTTATTTCGAATTTCTTTTGGTTGAGCCTTTCGGTGTGTGGTAATTTGACATAAAATAAATAACAGTTACCAGCTTATCGAGAATATTAAATGAAAACAGTTACTTTGAGAGTTGATGATAGCATCAATGATAAATTTCTTTGGCTATTAAAACATTTTTCATCAAATGAAATTAAAATTTTGGAACAATCGGAATACATAAACGATGACGATTACCTAAACTCAATAAATGGCATGGTCCAAAGTATAAATGAAGCCAGAAATGAACCTATTGCCAAAGGTGTAACGCAGGATGATTTGGATTGGTAATGTATACAGTTGTATTCATGACGCAAGCCCAAAAAGATGCCAAAAAGATACATTCTAGTGGACTTAAAGAAAAAACCCTGAAGCTTATAAACCTTATCAGTGAAGACCCATTGCAATACCCACCCGAATTTGAATATTTAAAAGGCGATATGAAAGGCCTTATTAGTAGGCGAATAAATAAACAACACCGTCTTGTCTACGAAATTTTAGAAACAGAGAAGCTAATCAAGGTATATCGCATGTGGACTCATTATGAATAAATAATGTTCTGTCCCCTATTATCTAACAGGCTTTAGCAAAAAACTGTCACGGCGACAATTTTTAATTAACAGTAAACGCCTCGGTAATGAAACAAACTCCTTCACCTAGCTTCGTACCGACAACCTTAAATCCCAGTGATTCGAACAGCTTGCACCATTCTTTATGTGATCTGAAGCGCACACCCACTCCAAAAGTATTTGCTTTTAGTGAAGGACTCAATTTAGCAACAAATCGACCTAAGGCAGACAAAACCGAATTGCTTGTTATTTGATAAATAAGCCAACCAGAAATAGTGTTAATAACGTATGACTCATAAATGTGTTCATTAACAAAAATTGCATGGACAGTTGAATACCAAACAGATAAGGCATGTCCCTGCATTTTATACGTTTCATGTTCCGATCTGCCAACCAAATGATGAAGAATCAAATTAAAACAAACTATATTTTCATCGCCGACAACAGTGGGTTTCAGTGCATCCCCACAAGTAGCTTCAATCCCTTCCTGCTCACAAAAGTCGATCGACTGGCTAACAGAATCGAGGACTCTTACTTTTAGATGGATACGATTTTGGAGTGCCTAGGCGAAAAAACCGCAGCCCCCACCTATATCGACAATATTATCCAAGGACGGTGTTACCGAAAAACCTGAAAGAGCTATAAAATCATCCACCTGATTTTTTACAAATAGATCATGATAAAAAGCTGTAATTTGATCTTGCGACAATATTTTTTGTGTATTCTTCATGCTTCTGCCTTACTCAAAGGTGTTACATTTGGCCTTATCATAGATCATGCCCCCGAAGCGTGACGGGGTTTGCAACCCCGTCACTCACGTTTTGAAAGCTATTGCAGTCATCAAACGTTTCGATCGGGTTTGTAAACCCCGACTAGCATTGCTGTGGGAACGATAAAACTTTGGTAGGGTGGGCACGCTTTTCTGCCCACCGTTGTTTATTCGTAAATGGTGGGCAGAAAAGCATTGCCCACCCTACCAGGCTATTGCATCTTTTGCATGGCAATTTGCGCCAAGAATTTAAACGTCTCATCTGCACACCGTTCCCAAGAAAAAGCTTGTGTGCGAACCAATGCAGCCTGGATCAACTTTGCCCGCAAATCCGGTGAATCAATTAACTTACGCAAGGCTTGTGCAATCGCCAAAGGTTGCTCAGGATCAAAATAAACCCCGGCTTCGCCCAGCACCCCCGGCATAGGGCCGCGGTTGGAGCAGGCCACCGGCAAACCCGCCGCCATGGTCTCCAACATGATAATAGGCAAATTTTCACAGCTAGAAGCAAAAATCCCCAAATCTGCCTGCGCGTATTTTTGATGCAGATCTCCATAAGGAATAGCGCCATGATAATTTACCCAGCTTTGCTCCGGGTCCCATTGCTTAATGTATTTATTCAGCCGTGCGAGGGCAGGCGGATAAGCCGGCCCGATCAAATCAAGCGCCACCGGCAAGCCCGCTGCCCGCAATGCGGCTACCGCCTCCACGACATGCCACTGATGCTTGTATTCGTCAATGATGGAAACATAAATTAAGCGGTAAGGATTAGCAAAGGTGTAATCAGTAATAGGATGCTGAATCTTTGGCTTATTATAAAAGCGAGAACTAAGCCCGTGCGGAATGATGGTTGTTAAACCCTCCACAGCACCAATAATCTTTAAAACGGCTTCTTTTGCATAACGGGTCAGAAAAATCACCCCATTGGCCTGCTTAAAAGAGCGGGTCTGGGAGAAACGCAATAATAAAAGTTTTAGCGCGGTAAGAGACCAGCCATAGCGTCTCAACTCCTGCCATTCGAACGGCAGCATATTTTGGCTCATGGCCACAAAAGGTTTAAAGTTGCCCACATAGCTTCCTCCGGGCACAAAAAGCAAATCGCAACCTGCCGCACGCGCAACCTTTGAAAGAGTAAACTTTTGCCAGAGAATACGTTTAAACAAGCCCTCTTGCAGATCAGGGGGGTTAATCTTTACCAACCATGGACGATCTTCAATGGCGTCGAGTGTGCTGGCATTAGACCAAACAAGAACCTTTGCAATCCCCTGCTCTTGAGGTTTTGCAGCGCCTAACAATTCGACGAGATGGGTAATCCCTCCACCCCGCCGCAGATTAGCGGCATCAATCCCAATAATTAAACCTGATAACGAGCTGATATTTTTTTTCATGTAAGGTGTAAATAATTAACTGGTTTTACAAATTAAATGCTCTAAGTATCAATTCATCGCGTTGCGCCAAGGTCGGGTAGTTAATTAGCACGGCCTTGTACACGCCCTTAAACACAAACAAACTTCCGGCTGAGGCACCGACAACACCACAGGTACGGATCAAGGCTTCAATATCATTTAAGCTACCGGCCCCGCCAAGCATAGTGATAGGTATATTGACCGCGTGCCTGATTTTTTCGGCCAAGACCAAATCATAACCCGCCATCGCGCCATCAAGGTCTATCGAATTGATGACCAGTTCACCGGCACCCAATTTTTCAACTTCTACGGCCAATTCAAAAACACTGCGTTTGGTGTTGTAGCGGCCGTTGTTAGTAAAAACATCGTAGTCTTTGCTGAACAACCGTTTTTTTACATCCAGGACCACCACTACACTTTGGCGACCAATTTCATCAGCAATTTGTGTTATCAATTCCGGGTGTTCAACAGCCGCAGAACTGATGGCTACTTTCTCAACTCCCAAGCTGATAATTTGCCTGGCTTGTGCAGTGGTTTTAATGCCGCCCCCATAGCAAAGCGGCATCCTACACTCAGCCGCCAAATGGGCAATCATCCGGTAGTCAGGTTCGGCCTTGTTTACCGAGGCATCGATATCAAGCACAACCAGTTCATCCGCTTCCTTCTCGTTAAATATCTTGACGGCATTAATAGGGTCCCCCACGTATTTGGGCGTTTTAAAGCCGACCGTCTTAACCAGGCCACCTTTGTGTACCAGCAGACAAGGCGTAATTCTTGGACGCAGCATCTTAAAGCTCCGCAAAATTCTTCAGCAACTGTGTGCCAAAGTGATGACTTTTTTCAGGATGAAACTGCACGCCATAAACATTATCTGCAGAGACGGCACAACTGAAATCAAAACCATAGGCCGTAACCGCAGCGACATGTGACGGCACCTCACATTCAAAATAATAAGAATGCAAAAAATAAAACCGTGCATCGGCTTCAAGCCCTGCGAATAAGGGATGCCCCGGTTTTGGCTGTACATCGTTCCAACCCATGTGCGGCAGTGGCAAGCGGGCAGATTGTTCGTTATCACGAAATGCACGCACCTTACCGGGCACCCAGCCCAAACCCGGCAACTGCCCCTCATCGCTAGCCGAGGCCAATATCTGCATCCCCACACAAATGCCCAGCACCGGCACCTTATCTTGCAAAACCAGGGCTTCCAAGGTTGGGCGCATGCCTGATTGGTTTAGCAATTCAAGCGCATGGTCGAAGGCCCCCACGCCGGGTAGAATAATCTTGCTGGTACCGGTTAAATCGGCTGCAGTTTTGGCTCGGGTGGCTTCAAACCCCAAGCGCTTGAACAGCGTTAAAAAAGCTTGCACATTACCAAGGCCGTAATCAACCACATGAATCATCGGAAAAACCTTTTTTCAAAACCCAGCCAACGCAGAACATTCGTGCCAAGGCCTATCAGCCATCGCTTATTGCGATAATCCCGATAAGTTTTGTTTTCTCCTTCAAAAATCTCTTGCAACTCATCCACGGTTAGATCCAGCTTATTGGCGACATACTCAAACTCTTGCTGTAAAAAATGCTCATCCATCTCCGGACGCGAAATTCTCTTTAGTGCCTGCTCGCGCGTCATTTGCCCGGTCATGATTAAACTTGAAAAATGCGCCCTCCGTTTATGAAAGCCAAACTTGCGCGGCAACCAATAATCTTCGTAAAAACGCGTAAAGCGCGATTCATGATGTTTGTGCTGAAAACGTTGCCAGCCAAAAAGACGTTCAAGCTCATCTTCAGCCTCCTTTTTAACAAAGGGCACCAAATTTAAAGGCATGGCTACCTTCATACCAATAACTTGCTGATAAAAAATCTTGGATATCAAAATATCCACCAACGGAAATGTCGCAAGAGGGCGTTTGCCAAAACGGGCATGGATGTCTTTAAAAAGCAATTTGTCTAAACCTAAATAACCCCCCCATTCTTCAGGCTCACGGCAGCACTCGTTAGAAAAATTAGAGCCGGTGATAATGGTTTTAATTTTGTATTTGCGGGCGAACTTATACAAGCTAGAGAAAAAAGCGGCATCCTGCGGCAAATCCTGATCCGGGATTTGCGAGCGGAAAAATGCCACCTGCAGATCCTTCATCTCCTCCCAGTTGATTACTTCTGTATACAGATCCAGGCCCAAGCCATCCACCAACTTTTCAATATTACCCACTGCCTGGTCAGTATTCCAACCCGCATCGACATGAAACAACAGCGGGCGCAAGCCCATTTTCTCTTTAACAATATAGGCAACATAAGAGCTATCCAATCCTCCGCTTAGCCCAATAATGCAATCGAAATCTTTGCCCTTGCCCTCTTTTCGAATCCTGTCAGCCAGCAACTTAAGCGCGTCTTCACCTTTTTGATCGGTGTGCCAATTAGGCAGTATCGTCGTCTCAAAGTTATTGCAATAATCACACAAACCACGCTCATCGAAAACGATGTTGGGATCGGAAGTATCCATAATGCAATGAGTACAAATTTGATAGGGTCGTGAATTCATTATTGGGTTCTTAGATAGGTTTGAGCAATAAATGCAAAAGTTTCATCAGCACAACGCTTCCAATTATATTGACCAGCAAGTGACTGAGCACGTTGAGCAATAGCTAAACGCAGTGCTGGCGATTGAATAATCTGCGCAATGGCCCCAGCAATAGAGTCGGCATCTTCCGGGTTAAAGTAAACCCCGCCATCGGCAAGTACTTCAGGCATCGGGCCCCGATTGGAGCAAGCAATAGGCAAGCCGACTGCCATTGCCTCCACCAGTGTCACTGGCATATTCTCACAACTTGACGCGAATACAAACAGATCCGCTTCTGCGAGTAACCTAGGCAGCTCATTATGGGGTAAAAATGCAAGTTGCTTGACAAAAATACCTTCAGGGTCAAAATCAGTAATTGCATCCTGTAACAAGTGTTGTGCCGGCCCGTTACCCCCGCCAACCAAGCTGAGCGTCAAATTATGGCCGCGGTTTCTTAACATTGCAATGGCTTTAACTACTACCCATTGGTGCTTATACATTTCTGCATTTGAAACATAAATACAACGAATAGGGCGCTCATCTGCAACTGGCCAACTGGTTAGGGCTTGCGACTGTTTAAACGCGGCATCAACGCCATGGGGAATATAAGCTATTTCAGGTAGCAGACCACAAGATTGTTGTATGATTTTGCCCGCATAACGCGTCAAAAAAATAACACCCGCAGCCCGTCTAAATGCCCTATTTTGTAATGCAAGAATTATCAGTAAACGTAAACGTGCAAGACTATAGCCAAAATAACGCATCACCCCTGGCTCGTAAGAGAGCATATCCTGGCTTAAAACCACCATCGGTTTAAAACGACATACAGTACTGGCGTCCGTAGTAAATAAAATATCACAGCCTTCCGATTTAACTTCACCATCGAATTTAGTTGCCTGCCATATTAGCTGTTTAAATAGCGACTGCTCAAGTGCCAAAGGATTGTGTTTAATTAACCAGGGATAGTTTGGCAACTGGTCAAGCAATGCTTGAAAAGACCAAACATGAATCTCTTTTATTCCATGCTTAACCGGATCACATTCAGATATTAAACCGATTAAATGCGCTTTTGCTCCGCCTGATCGGTTGCGTGAGGCATCAATGCCAAGAATAATGGCGTAACCCTCTGACATAAAATCTGTTTCACTCATTTATTGAAAGCATTTAATTTATGCGCAGTCAATTGCATTTCACGCACTTTATTAATCGCCAAATATTCTTTAAAGAAAAGCGCAAGCAAAACGCAGAACAAGCCAACTGAGGTTACCCGAAACAAAGAGCCATAATGTAACAAGGTCATAGTTCCAGCAAATGCTGGCATCGCAATTATAATAAGTCGAAGTTGGTATGCACGACTGGTTTTTATGGACTTGGCAGTTAAAAAGCTTGGGTTATGGTATTTAAGCACCCGCTCTTGAATTTTGACTTTTTTTCTAAAAATGTAAATATAATATAATGGTGAAAAACAAATGGACATCAATACCAAAAAAGGAATAAGCCCAATCCCAACAAGATTTTTTACAAAGGCGATTTCACTGTAAATCATAGGCACTTCAAGAATATTACCAAAGCCAAATAAAATGGCGTGAAAAGAGGCGAGAATGCTATTTATATCTAATGAGTTAAATATACCGCCACCTTCCAATTCAGATTGGTCATAACTGGCTTTTTCAAAGAAGTAGGTTTTATCCGCAAGAAAGTCTAATACTGTTGGCAAAAAAAGCAGCATACAAAAAGCAATAAAAGTTATCAAATACGGATTTTTTTTTGTGTAGAGCAATAAGCAAAAGGCACTTACAGTGAGCATTACTATTGTATTCGCTGCACTGCCGGTCAAGAGGACAGCATATAAAACTAAAAAATAGATTGCTAAATTAATGTACTTTATCAACCCTTGCGAAAGTATGGATTTTGACAAAAAGAGTACGCCACACATTACTAATATGTTCGCAGAATCATGGTTGCTCCCTTGATATCCGGCAGGGAGTAGATTTTCACCAATCTTGGCATACTCAAGCTCATCTCGTAACTTTGCATGTGCGTCTGCAATATCATCGAAGCCACCAGATATACCCATATTATAAAAGTAAAAAACACCAACAACGGTAACTAGCATGATGGCATACACAATGCTAATTAGTAGCCTTTCATCATACCTGACAAGCGTAAATATAATTGGAAATATTGCAAATGAATAAGCCATTGCATATTGATCGAGACTAATGGCGACCATCGACACAAGCGTGTAAAAGCCCATTAATAAAGCATTAACCTTTATAGCTTTTTTCAACAAAACAAGCGCCTGATCAGCTTTAGTCACCCACATCGTTCGAAATGACAACAATCCAAAGCAAGCCATCAGCACGCCCGTTACCCTATAAGTCAAATTGGAGGGCAAACCGAGGTGATAAACGAACGCACCGCGAACAGATGCAAGGACTATAACAAAAGACCAGAAGTATTGGGTGAGTTTGGTTTCCATTAGTATTTTCTGGCCTGTAAATGTGGGCGATTTAATTGATACGGAAGTATTGATAGCATTACTCGACGGTATGTTATAGCTTGCCAATACGACAAATTCTTTTGCTTATTAGCATAAATAGCAATAGACCGGATTTTATCCTTACCATCAAATAGCCGTGTTTTATGCCAAACCATAAATCCTCTTTGGCTTCGGCATGATTACTGAGAGGCTGTTCCTGAAAGCAGGCACTTACAAAAAGCGGGCCGTTATCAGCGCAGCTTCAGCCTTAATAAAGGTTTACCGCCTTCTTTTATCCGCAGAAAGAATAAATCTTCAAGCTTCTTTTTTACCGAAGGTTCTTTAGGTAACAGGAGCGGCAGGCGTTCCCTTACCAGTGATTCTACGGGAGCCGCTGCTGTGCCGAGTGCGATCAGGTATCTGGCTGCGGTTGCCCATTCCTGCTTTGTTCTATTCGGGTCGCCCAGTATACCTGCCAGCATCTTAAGTTCTTCCTCTCCATTGCCGCGGATAGAAATCAAGGCATAACATGCCTCAGCCAAATTATGGTTCTCAGGCGTACGGTATTTCCCCAGAACTCCAATTGCATCGGCTGCCGCCGGTCCAATCCCGGCCAGCGTAAGGGCGATAAACGCATCACTGCCTTTGGAGGCATCGTATGCCTTTATCAGCAAGGGAACAGCGCCGGTAGCTCCAGCGCCAAGCCCTGCCAGTATCTGCATTCCAAACTCCCTGAAAGAGCCGTCATCCCTCGGAAGACCGTCGTTGCCCAGCGCGATTAGTTTCATCGCCTCCGGTAAAGCGGGAAGGGATGCCTCACCGCTGAAAAACAGCCCGAGCGAGGCCACAGCCACCAGAGATTGCTCTTTAGTGCGCAGTATCGTGCGTAACCAGGGTACGACCGCGTCGGCAAACGGCGACTGGTTACCGGATGCATAGCCGTTAACATCGCTATTCCAGTTGGCCGGACGGGCGATATTGGTCAGAGTGAAAATAGCTCCCAGACGCACGTAAGCGTCAGGATGCGACAGGAACGAAGTCAGTTTAGGCACAGCAGAGTTTGCCTGGGCACCGATCGACTCCAGCGCACGCATGGCGGGTATGCGGACTTCCGCATCATCCAGCGCCCGAATAAGTTCCGGTATCGCCGCTGCTGCATCCGGGCCTATCTCAAACAATGCCCAGGCCGCAGAACGCCTTGCCGATATATCTGACTTGCGCAGTCCATCAATGCATTGCGCCACAGATTTGCTTCGAAAAGACGCAGCTTCGTCTTTCAGAAGATAGGCAACCGGCTTGGGTTTCGCCGCAGGCGCAACGCCTAATCTTTCAATATAGTTAGAAGCCGTTGCCCTAATCTGCTCATATTCCTCAATACCCAAGGGCTTGCCCGCTTCTGTAAGGTGCGGGTCAACTCCGATTAAACGGAACCGGAGCGCTTTCATCCACGCCGCCGCTTCGATTGCCAGCGGGTCTGCCTGTTTCGAGGCTACCGCATCCTCCAGCATCTGCAGATACCGGTAATCGTTAACTCCGTCACGTCTGGCTTCCCAGCCGGTAACCGGCATCGGCTCCCAACCGCCCGGCATAAACCAGGCATGAGCATGGTGACCGTGGTTATACGCCCAAACAAGGTTTCCCTCCAGTTTATACGCCCAAGTGTACAAACCCGCGTAATAACGCTGGCGCAACGGCTTGAATTCTTCCCGCCATATCCGGTAGGAATATGTCCAGGCAGGCGTGCCCCGCCGTTGATGCTCTGCGGTCATCTCCGGCGTTATTTCACCGCCTATCACAAAAGAAGCATCGTGTATGTCACCGTAAGCGTAAGCCGCAAGAGAGGTCATCGCCGTGCCCAAGCGTATCGGCACGTTGCGAAAAGAAGTGTATGTTTCACGCATGCCCGGCGCAGGGTAGGGCGGCTCATCCCAACCGTATTCGATCATCTCCGGCCATTTATTTACACGGTGCTGTATCTGCAGCCACTCTGCCGCCGCCAGCTTTTGTCCTTTGGGAAGCCCGACTATGTTGGCTGATATAATAGCAGGGATGTCCTGCTGGGCGAGCCCTGCCTCCTGAGCCATAGCAACGCGCTTCTGAAGCAAAGGCATCCCCCCCCATGCTGGCCCCGGTGGCAATTTTGAAAAGTCCCCTGCATTCGCAAAATATACGGTATTCTGGCTATGCACTGCCATATCCCGGTAAATCGCCAGTGCAATCTCATCTTTTAATCCAAACCCCCCGATCCTTTTGAAATTAAAATCCTCGCTCCAATACATACCGAACGGTATTCTGGCGGCTGCCAATTGGAAAGGACGGACTTCTACCGACAAGTCCAGCTCCGTAGCGGGTCTGCCGTCAATATCTATCTGTATCTTCCCGCGGTGCATTCCAGACTTAGTATCAGCTTTTGCGTGAAAAGTCAGCCAGAAGTTAATGCTATCGCCAATGGAAAGACTGCTGTACGCCTCTCCGCGCTGTAAATATATCTCGTTGGGATACCAATTTGCCATCTCCTCATCAAGTATCAGTTGTTGTTTTACTGCCGGCTCAATGCGGTGATAAACCGTAACATCTATGTCGCTCCCCACCGTGACCTTAATGTTGGTCAGGCTGTCGGCAAGCGCGTGGACGCCAATCTGAAGGGAATTGTATTCGCCCTGCGCCATGGCGCAGGATACTTTGCCGGTAACTGATTGCCGTGGCGGTACATACTTTCCGGGGAGATTATCTAGAGTGGTGTACTCAAAGACAACATACCCTTTCTTCAATTCTGCATCATGCCACTGCGGCGCAGCAGTCTTTTCTGCTGCCTGCGCCTGCCATAGACATGCTGCCATTGCCATAACTATAACCGCGCAACCGCGCATAATGCTTCTATTCCTTTTACCTATTCTCATATTTACATCGTTTGCTTTTCCCATAATGGTTTCTGGTTCGCGTCTGGCACTCAGGCGGATAATTTGCATCGTTCTCAATCCAGCGTGGGTGTTCTGGTTTAGACGCTACAGCGTCTCGTCAACAGCACCAGACATCCATAGTCATCAACCCCGCCTGCCAGCATAAAAACCAGGACGCGAATTTAAGTATCGTAATAATACAATACAGATGGAGCAAAACAGCTTTAGCTGTTTTACAGGCAACAGATGAAGCTATTGCACCCCCGTTTTTTTTATACACGAAGCGGGGGCGGGGTTTGTAAACACCGTTCCGCAGGGTGGGTATGCCGCAAGTAACGCCTCAGCGTCACGCAACGCTAGTACATAGTCATTTTTATTTTGTCGAGTACTATGAAACACACCGTTCGTCCTGTCCAAAGTAAGCTCCGCATTGATAGCATTACCCGACGGCATGTTATAGCTTGCCCACAACACAAATTCATTTGCCTATTAGCATCAATAGTAATAGAGCGGATTTTATCCTTACTATCAAATAGCCCTGCCTTATCCCAAACCATAAATCCTCTTTAGCCTCGGCATGATTACCCGCCAAATAATTAAAGCGCCCTTTTATATATCTAATATTTGCTTCAAGCTTTATTTTTTGTTGCTCATTAAGCAAATGAATAAACTCTGCAACGCTAGTCCTTGTAGATTGGGTCATGTCTTTTTGAGAGATACTTTGATTGTGAACCAAATAATATCCGAGTTTACGCGGCAGATATACAAACTGATCAGTTAGTTGGGCAATACGCAGCCAAGTGTTGTAGTCCTCAGTTGCGATCATTTCCACACTTTCATTAATACCACCAATTTGTTCCAGCAAGCTTTTACGCACCACCACTGAAGAATTGGCAATAGGGCTCCAATTAAGCAATAGATCGATTAATACTGGTTTTTTTACTTGCCAGGATTTTATTGTTTTACGATTAAAGTACCGTTTCTGCTCACTGACAATTTCCAGATCGTGATACACCAAGTCAACATGCTCATCAATACAGTCAAAACAGGCTTGCAACTTATCTGCCGTCCACCAGTCATCCGCATCCAGGAAACAAATCCACTCCCCTTTGGCAAGCGCTATACCTCTGTTGCGAGGCCTTGCAGGTCCGCCAAAATTTTTATCCCATTCGTATATGATTCGTGGATCAGCTAATGACCCAACTACCTCAGCAGTATTATCCGTTGAGCCGTCGTCCATCACCAGTATCTCAAAATTTTCATACGACTGGGCAAGCACCGACTCAAGCGCATGTTTAAGCTTGCTGGCACAGTTATAAGTAGGTATTACAACTGAAAATAATGGTTTCATTTATGCTATCCACAATCTTTTCATACTGGACTCCATGTCTCTATTTCAATACCCTGCTCCAGTGACTCAGCAAAATAAGGTATCGTTTTCAATAAGCCCTCTTCAAGCGCTGTCTGCGGAAACCAGTCGATTGCCGCTGTCGTATTAGATAAATCAGGTTGGCGTTGCTTGGGATCATCCGACGGCAATGCCAGAAAGTTTAGTGCCGACGTTGAGCCCGTCAGCTTAATCACCGTTTCAGCAAGTTCCCGTATGGTAAATTCAACTGGGTTGCCCAAGTTTAAAGGTCCCGTGACAGATTCGGGCGTTGCCATAAAACGGACAAAGGCTTCAATCAAGTCGTCCACATAGCAAAATGAGCGGGTCTGACTACCGTTACCATAAATGGTAATTGGCTTGTTTTGTAATGCTTGAATAATAAAGTTGGACACCACCCGACCATCGTTTGGATGCATACGTGGCCCATAAGTATTAAATATACGCCCCACTTTGATTGGCATAGCGTACTGGCGTCGATAGTCAAAAAATAGCGTTTCAGCACAGCGCTTGCCTTCGTCGTAACACGAGCGTGAACCAATAGGGTTGACATGCCCCCAGTAATCTTCCGTCTGCGGATGAACCTGTGGATCACCGTACACTTCTGATGTTGATGCCTGGAAAATACGGGCTTTTACCCGTTTCGCCAAACCCAGCATATTAATGGCACCGTGGACAGAGGTCTTGGTCGTCTGTACAGGATCGCGCTGATAGTGTATGGGCGATGCAGGACATGCCAGATTATAGATTTCATCGACCTCAACATACAATGGAAAAGTCACATCGTGCCGGATAAGCTCAAAATTAGTATGATGGAGTAAGTGCGCAATATTGTCTTTTGCCCCGGTAAAAAAGTTATCAACACAAAGCACATCGTGACCATCCTTGACCAAACGATCACACAAATGTGACCCTAAAAAACCAGCGCCACCAGTGACCATAACCCGCTTACGTAAGTTCTTCATTTAGAATACCTTTTTGTATATTGTCAATACGTTATAAATTAAGAACGTCGCACCAAAGCCTGCGCCGCAAGTTGCAATACAAAGTCCGGTTGCGCTGAAACAATAGCTTCTTCCAATGGTGCACGATCATGGATATCAATGCGTAAAACAACCATGCCTTCAGCCAACTGTGCTACGGCGAAATGAGAGGGTACAGTGGGTGGATCCAGCGCAATGCCTACCACGTTCGCACCCAATTGCTTAAGCCAAGCGGTCAACCATGCGCCTTTAAAACCGGTATGACCGGTAATGAGGACAGCTTGACCATCAAAATTCTTACCCATTAGCGACAGTTCGTTTTTACTCATGTTTAAACCTAAAATACCAAATCAGCCGGATCCAAAAGATAGGCTGTAGCGTCATAGCTTTCGGCGATGATTTGATATCCAAATGAATTTAAATAACTGCAAACAGACATAAAATTCTCGGGGGGCATCACATTATTTCTCACGCCATGTTCAAAGCGGATTATCCTTGGCTTGATATGTGTGAAATCGATAGACATTAATATTTGATAATCGTAACCTTCTGTATCAAGCAATAGCAAATCCAGCTTGTCAATGGCATTCGATTTGATGAAATCGGCAAACGACAGGCATTTGACTTTGACTTGCTCCATATAGTCGGCATTGGGTACGAGCGTTGTTTTCTCCCAGTGCGTTTCATCAAAAGAGGCAATACCCCGCGCAAACTCAGGGACTTCAGCTATGCGCGTTGGTTTAACTCTATGCAACACCATTTCTGACTCGGTTGTATGAATTGCTAAATTGAAAGGCTTGATATTTGGACAGGATTGATAGTTTTCAACTAATTTTTCATAGATGTCCGGCAACGGTTCCAGTACAAAGCCACTAACCACTGACTTGTTATCCCTATTGAACTGATAAATGGGATCATTCATCACTCCATCATTTGCGCCAATCTGGAGAAAGGTAAGTGATCTGTGTACTGCAAGGTGTCGATACAAAAAACTCTCAAAATCAAATATCGAATACGGACCAATCCTGAATGCCCGATACCCCATGCGCCGCAAAACATTATGTACATAGGACTTAGTTTGAGCGAGTAAATTTTTCATAATATTTATCTATCCTTTTATATGCGCTGTTTTTACCGCGCTTGATATCAGCACACAAAACAAATCTCTATTGTCAGGAAGAATTTTAGCGAGATACTTTGACAAAACCAATGTGGGCAAGATTATAAATAAACCAGATAGAATAAGCGCAAGCTTATTTTTGCTACCGACATTATTACTGACGTAAACACTAAATATTGTCGCAATTGTTTCAATGGCTGAAAGGCACTTCAAGCATGAAGAAACCTGAAAACCATTCCTTGTCAGGGCCAACATCAAACCATAACTTGTAAAGCGTCTAAAATCATAGGGTTGTTCATGCTCTCTGTACAAAAATGGCACCGATACAACAAAGCCCCCTCCCATTTTAATCACACGATTACACTCGGCGAGGAGTAGGTCTAGATTCTCAACGTGTTCGAGTACTTGTGTACATAAAATGCCATCAAACATAGTGTCTTCATAAGGAATATTGATACCATCAAAGTATTTATCTGGCACCTTCATATCACCAGACCGACCACTGACCTCAATATCAATCCCTGTGTAATGGGCATGATTAAAACTTGAAGCAAATGGCTTAAGACCACATCCCACATCTAACCAATGTGTATTATCTTTAACACACGCAGCAAGAATATCTCTCGTCGCAGCATTCATTTCATTATCAAGAAGCCAGATAGGAGACAACAGTGTCCTGACAATGCTTCTAAAACGCATCCAATTTAATAATAACGTCGTTCTGTGGATTTTTATAAAACATGGCATAATAAATTAGTCCAATAGTTTTCTGTAATTGCTTGCCATCGTGGCAGCCATAAATCTGCTTACATAAGCTTTACGCCCATTCTGACCCAGTTCAGAAGCCAAAGTCGGATTACCCAGAATATCTTTAATTGCAGTCGCAAATTCTAACGGGTCATCTTTTGAACAGACATAGCCGACATTACTGTCCCCATGCACTTCCGGCATCCCGCCTACATCAGTCGTCACCACCGGCACACCAAACGCCATAGCTTCAATAATCGTCAAGCCGAATGATTCATAAGATTGTGAAGGAACCACCAATACGCTGGCACCTGCAAGCAACGCGGCGGTCTCTGGTGTAAAGTCAGCAAGGATTACCTTATCTTCAAGGCGGAGGCGTTTAACCTCATCGGCCACTTGTTTTTTTTCGTGGGGTCGTCCGTGCCCATAAATATGTAACTGCACATCGGGAAAGACCTTAACGACAGATTGAAAGGCCTGTAATAGATAAGCATGCCCTTTTCTGGTTTCATAGGTCGCCAGCATCAAGCAGTATCGCTTAAATGGTGACTTATTTACGCTAGTGGTCGAAACAGTGTTCAATAAACGTGTTGGATCTTCAATGCCGTTATAAATATAAGACAACTTGCTACAACCTAAAAAAGCGCTTCTACTATTCAGTGAGCCAAGGCAGTCTTTTGATACGCTAACAATATGAGAGACGGATCGAATAACCAAGGCATCAATGGTATTTTCAAGAAAACTGTAATACCAAGGCGGGCATGATGTGGAATTATGAAAGTTCATCACGGCCAGTGGTCGCTTGCCTGCAAGCCACCAAGCAATAACAGCACTGCGGCCAAGCAGGCTCGCCGGATAACCACCATTAACTACCATTAACCGATCAAAGTCGCTACGCCCAAAAAAAAGCATCAGAGTAAGCACATACCAAGGGAAAAGAACCGGGTATTGCAGAAACCGAAAAGCCAACACAAAGAAAGCGCGAACCGGAAAAGACCGGCTCCACTTTATGGCGCTCTGCCCATGGGCGATAGCGCTGGTAAATAGGCGGTAATATCGTTTAATCTTAAGTGGCCGCTTGGTTTTTTCTGCAATAGTATCAAGGCCTGGATGCGTGCCATTGCAGACTAAAGTTAACTCATCTTTTGTATCGGGCCAGCTATTGACAAGGTTGATTAAAAAGGTATCCAAGCCACCTTTGTAGTAATTTTCAGTGAAAAAACAGATTTTCATTAGTTATTGGTCAACAGTATTGTTTTCAAATCTTGCACTGGATTTTCACTCACTCTTGCATACTGATCACAAAACTGCTTCCTGGCATCTTGCATGTTACTTTGCCCCCACCAACCATCGACATCGTCCCACACTTCATTAACCTTCTGGGCTACTGATGCTGGGGTTAAATGAACGATTCCGGCATCAACCAA
>JBAXUR010000044.1:0-25581 GCA_037129595.1 Methylococcaceae bacterium
TGGGTAGAGCAGCGCGAAACCCATCGCTTAAGGAATCCATTATGATGGGTTTCGGCTATTGCCTCTACCCATCCGCGCTACCAACTTAAGACAGGACAGTTTAAGGATAAGCCTTTTATGAGAGGGCTTGCGAACCATGAACGGCTTAACCGCCAACCTTCGGCAAGCTCAGGGCGAACGGTTAATCCTCGACCATTATCTCGGTTTAAGCGGGTAGCCGTTAAAATCATGCAGCCTTAAATTGGAAGCTGGATTATCGACAGGATTCGTTGTCGTTAAGGTTTTTGAAATTACACCTTAACGTACAGAAAATCAATACACAAAAAAAACTCTGGCTACAAGTAGGGTTCGACTCAAAATAAAAGCTATCCCGGCTCAATAAGTTTTCATCAGGCCATCCAGTGTCAATCCACAACTGGGCACAAAAGCCTGCATAAAAAATATAACTTCTGGTTGTTCAGACTCGCCAATCACTTGAGCCAGTTGTTGTGCGGCGGTTTCAAATTCGGTATTACCGGCCTTTAATTCAGCCTGACATTTAAGATAAGCGGATATTTTATCGGCAGCCTTGATGATTTTTACGTGCGCTTCGGGCATGTTCTCATGATGAATAAGCACCTTAAAATCTTCGAGAAGCTCGGTCGGTAAAAGAGCCAGCAACTCCAGTTCGGCCTGTTTTTCTATTTGTTTATAGGCCGCATTGATTTCTTTGGAGTGATATTTGATAGGCGTAGGCAAATCCCCGGTAATCACTTCGGTAATATCGTGATACAACGCGGCGGTCGCGATAGCATTGGCGTCAACATCACCATCGTAGTAGCGGTTTTTGATTAAGGCCAGGGTGTGCGCAATCACCGATACTTCCCAACTGTGCTCCATGACATTTTCTTCATGGGCATTACGCTTAAGCCCCCAGCGTTTAATCCATCTTAGCCTTGATAAGTAGGCGTAAAAACTGCTTGTTACGGTTATCTCTTTCATGACGTTGATTTTCCTACTTTTTAAGGCTGTAATCTGGTATTGTGGTTAGTTAATGTAATCGACAAAAGTCTTTAAACATAAATAAATTATTGGTTTTCTTTAATTTTTATCATAAAAAATACAAGGCAAAGCATAACACCTCATGCCATTCGTGGTAAGGCAAGCTGTTAAAATTAACAACTGTCTTTAATCGGTGTGTGTTCAGTTAGTTTATTTTACCTGTTAAATCCAACATCATCTTAATCTAAAAAAAATTATGCTTATTCAGTGGTACCCCGGTCACATGCACAAGGCCAGCAAAGAAATCAAAGAAATCCTGCCTCAGGTTGACATGATTATTGAAGTGCTGGATGCACGTATTCCTTTCAGTAGCCAAAACCCAATGGTTGCAAAGCTGCGTGGCGACAAACCCTGCATCAAAATACTCAGCAAAAGCGATCTTGCCGATCCGGAAATTACCCAACAATGGCAAACTTATCTGGAGCAGGAGCAGGGCGTAAAAACACTGGCGGTTACTATTGAGCATCCGGAGAAAATACGCCAAATAACGGATTTGTGCCATAAAATGCTGCCGGATAAAGCGCCTGCATCCAAACTAATCAATACCTTGATTATGGGGATTCCCAATGTGGGTAAATCCACATTGATCAATATATTGGCCGGCAGAATGATTGCCAAAACCGGTAATGAACCTGCCGTTACAAAAACACAACAACGCATAGCAATAGATAATGGCATTGTTTTATTAGACACACCAGGGTTGCTGTGGGGCAACGTTGAAAATAAAAACAGTGGTTATCGGTTAGCCACCACAGGCGCCATCAAAGACACGGCGATAGACCATGAACAAATCGCTTCTTTTGCAGCTGAATACTTGTTAATCCATTATCCGGATTTCTTGAAGACCCGTTTTCTGTTAGATCCATTGCCACAAACCGAGCATGAGCTCATGCAGGCTATCGGAAAAAATCGCGGTTGTTTACGCTCAGGTGGCCGTGTTGAGATGGATAAAGTCGCTAAAATTCTGCTGGCTGAATTACGCGCAGGAACCATAGGCAGAGTCAGTCTTGAAACGCCACCCATGATGGAGGAAGAACTGATTGAGCTTGCCATCATTCGTGAAGAGAAAGCTGCTAAGAAAAAAGCCAGAAAGCAAACATGGAAAGGCTCAAATTAGCAGTAATTATTCACCTGAATTATGGCTGACTTAGCACGCATTGTTTAATATTAGTGGATAGCCGAAAAACAGACACTGACCATTCAAAAAGCGGGCAACTGATTTAATCATTCTTGAACCTACTATTAAAGGAGACTATCTACATGTCGCTTGGAGAAGTACAGCGTTTTTATCAAAAAATTCGGTATGATTTCGATTTTTTTCAACTTTTTATTAACCATTTACAAACAGTTTCAAGTGACTATAGAGACCAAACTATACATAATTTTGCCAAAGAACACGGTTTTAATTTTTCTATAGAAGAGTTCAGGCATTTTACCGACACGTTTGATAACTCAGAGGTAACGAATAATTTACCTGAGGCCAAACTGTCAGTTAATAAACTGGAAACGTTTTTTATTTGGCTATCCGGTGTCAGTCCAAAAATATTGGCAACTTGCCCGGAATCAGAACAAAAAAAACATGCGGCACTCGGCGGCGCAGTTTTGATTCCTGCTTTATTGGCGATTGTTACCGCTTCGTTTTTACTTTATACCTTAAACTTTAGTGTTTATGCCATCGTTCCTGTAGCCCTCTTATGGTCAGGCATGATATTGCTGATGGATAGAGCCTTGTTGGCGACTTATCGTAAAGGCTTTTCTTTTTGGGGGAAGCTCGGACAATTTTCCTTACGGTTTTCAATTGCTTTACTGATTGCCGTCACGGTTGCTCATCCGGTTGTCTTGTTGTTGTTTAGTGAACGCATAGAGGCCGCTTATAACGACGGGCGTATTAAAAGCGAACGCAATAATCTGGCTTTGCAGTGTGATTTAAAAAATCCGCAAAGCGAACTTCGCTTGTTGGATGAAAAAACAGCGCTGCTTCGTACTGAATTAAAGAACAGTAATCAACTTTTTGAACCCTCCATTTGTAATGATAACGCGCCGCTTTCAGCCCAGGCAGAAACACCTGCTATTGAAAAGTTAAACCAGGATCTGGAGAGCTTAAAAGCCAAGCAACTACAGGCTGACCAAGACATTGCATTATTTATTGCCAACGCCGAGAAAGAAAAACAAGGAGCGGTTGGTGCCGGCTTTACCGGCGTGACGGGTTGCAAAAAAGGGACGCAATGCAAAAAATGGTTAAGTCAGGCAAGTGACCGGAAAGATGACAGTATAAAGCTGGGCAAAGAAATGGTGGCGCTGGAAGGTCAAATCAGCCAGCTTAACGAAAGAGTTGCCGACCAATTAATTGAAGTCAAAGTATCAGCAAAGGAACAATGCGAGAAAGAACGCGATGAGTTAAAAACAACCCGCGTAAGACAACGCGAATTGGATCAAAAAAGTATCGCGTCGCTTAATGAGCAACAAAATCTCATGAACCGTCGCTGTGCAGAAAAAGAGGCGGTCATTACCAACTTAAAGCCCGATGTGTTGACTCAAACAGAAATACTTAATCAGCTTATTTTTCCTAATCAGAGCGTTTCTTGGCACAATTTACTGATATTTCTAATTTTTATGTTGTTGTTTCTAGCCATTGACATGCTGGCAGTCGTACTTAAGATGGCGCGAGTTGGCGTGTATGAAGCAAAAGTCGATCTCGTAGAAACCCAAAACAAATTACACGAGTTTATCCATCAACGTCATGAGACTGTAAGGCAATTTACTGAACTCGCCAACCGGGAACAAACCATTATTGAGCACTTAAAAGTCAACATGCTCAAACAAGACCTGGATGAAAACTTTAAGAACCTGATTCGGTTATTCAAACAATCAGACCAGAAAAAACTTGATAACTTTTTCAAAGATTAGTTTTATTGGCTCTATGTGAATCGTAGTGGGTAAACAATAAAAAATATCGATAAACACAAATCTTATTAAGTAGCTGTAAATGCCAAAGCCGTCATCCCGGCATGGATTCAAGCCAGGCTATCCTGCCTGTCGCCCTGCGGGTAAATGCAAATCTGTTCCAGACAGATTTGTGCCGGGATCCAGTTGCCATGGATGGCATTCGTAACATATGTAATATCGATGAGTACATCCTTGTACTCTTGATTCCCTCAGTCCCTGCCGGAATGACGGCTCTATGATTTCTATTACTTAAGGCGTAATATTGCCCATCCCCAGTCACAATAGAAACCATGAACAAACATCCTGTCATACCAGCTCCCGAGGCTTTTAAACTGCTTTGCAACAGTAATAACCTATCTGTTATTGATGTCAGGTCGCAGGGGGAATATGAAAAGGCGCACTTTGGGAAGACGGTCAATATTCCCATACTTTCAGATTTACATCGTCATGAGGTGGGACTGACCTATAAAACTGAAGGCTCTGAGGCGGCAAAGGCGCTTGGACACAAACTTGTTAGTGGCGCTTACAAAGAACAGTTGATTCAGCACTGGTGTGAGTCGATTAAAAGCCATCCTCAACAACCGGCTTTAATTTTTTGCTGGCGTGGCGGTTTGCGTTCTCAATTGGCCCAAGAGTGGATTTACCAAAATGGCGGTGAAGTTTTTCGGGTGGATTCCGGTTATAAAGGCTTACGGCATGAGGCGCTTAAAACGCTGGAAAATCCGGTTCCCTTTGTTATTCTTTCCGGTATGACAGGCTCCGGAAAAACCCGTTTAATCCATAAGCTCAAAAAATTTGTTGATCTTGAGGGTCTTGCCAAGCATAGAGGCAGTGCTTTTGGATCACATTTTGGAGAAAGCCAACCTCAACAAGCTACGTTTGAAAACAGCTTGGCACAAGCACTTTATCAAATGACTGATAATTTTGTTCTTGAGGATGAAAGTCCCAATATTGGTCGGTGTCATTTGCCTGACAGCTTTTATGCCCGAATGATTCCTGCGCCCATGGTGGTGATTGAAACACCGGTTCGAGAGCGGGCATTTGAGATTTTTAAAGAATATATTCAAATGCCTTTAGCAAACGGACGGCCGTTGTGTGAATTGGAACAGAGCTTTGCCCACAATATAGAACGGATTAGAAATAAGCTGGGCGGCTTGGAATGCGATAAAATTAAAAGTATTCTAAGGCTGGCGTTTAAAGCCGAGGCAATGGATGAAGAGGATATTACCGCTCATCTTGACTGGATTGAACGCTTGCTCTCACATTACTACGACAAACTTTATCAGCATTCACTGTCTTTAAAGCCACGAAATACCTTATACAAAGGTTCTTGGCAAGATTGTCTGGATTTTTTAAAGAGTAGACAACATGAATAAAAACGCAACGCCGGTTGTTTCCGATTTGGTTTTACTCGGCGGTGGCCATGCCAATATTCAGGTCTTAAAGATGATGGCCATGAATCCTCTGGGCGGCCTTAGAATCACCTTAATATCCGATCAAACCCATTCGCCATACTCCGGCATGATACCGGGTTATTTGGCAGGTTATTATACTTATGAAGACTGTCATTTTGATTTAAGAAGGCTCTGTGAAGAGTTGGGTCTGCGCTTTATTAAAGCCAAAATTATCGGGATAGATCCGCAAAGAAAAAAAATCCGGCTGGAGAATAGGGCAGACATCAGTTACGACTGCGCGTCAATTAATGTGGGTATTGAACCCAAAAGCATAGAAAAATTAGCGCAAGAGTCGGCGTTTAAAATTATCCCGCTTAAGCCGATTTCCCAATTCATTACGCATTGGGATCAGTTAATGGCTGACCTAAAAGAGTATAAAGGCAATGATTCATTACCGCTGGCGGTTGTTGGCGCAGGTGCTGCCGGTGTTGAAATCTCGATTATTCTGAAAATGTTAATTGATAAAAACCAGTGGAACGCCACGGTGAGTCTTATTCACCGGCATGACACTCTGGTCTCGGCAAAAGACCATCAAGCCCAGAAACAGCTGTTAAAAACGCTTAACGCATTACACATAAACCTTTATCAAAATACCGAAGTGCTTGACGTGCAGGAAAACGGTTTAGTGCTTAAAGGCACTAATGGATTGGTTCATACTGACGTTTTTTATAGGGCACTGATAGCCACCCAAGCCGCTGCCCCCAAGTGGTTTAAAAATTCCGGGCTTCCGGTAAACCCGGATGGTTTTTTAAAAGTGACCGAAAAACTGCTCGTTGAGCATGAAGATTCACTTTTTGCAGCGGGAGATTGCATTCACTTCTCGCCATCGCCTTTAAAAAAAGCAGGTGTCTATGCCGTCAGGCAAGGAATGACACTTGAGCACAATATACGCGCTTTTTTTACCCGACAAGCCTCGTTAAAAACCTTTCATCCCAAAAAAAATGTGCTGTCTTTAATAACGATTGGCGACCGGAAAGCGCTGGTTCATCAAGATAGCGCTTCTCTCCTGAGAGTATTATCGCCTGCGCTGTTATGGATAGTTAAAGACTGGATCGACAGACGTTTTATGGCGCGTTTTCAGGCCGAAACTTTTACGGTAAATCCAGGGCATGTTAATAAAGTCATGCCTGTACCCAAAAGCTCGCTTGTTCCTGAAGATTGGCAAGACAATACCTGCGGCGGCTGTGGCAGTAAATTGGGGGCTTTCACGCTCACTCAAAGCTTAAATAAACTGACGATTCCACCAGACGACTTTGTATTGCTGGGTGTTAAAGACGGGGAAGACTGCGCGTTGACCCAAGTTTCCGAGAATACTCTGTGCTTGCAAAGCATTGATCAATTTCGGTCTTTTATTTCAGATCCTTATTTACTGGGTCAAATTGCAACCCAACATGCCTTAAGCGATGTTTACGCCATGGGCGGCATTGCCAAGACAGCGCAAGTCGGTTTAACGCTCTGCGCCGCAGCCGAGAAGATTCATGGAGAAGATATTTTTCAAGTGATGTCAGGCGTGTTGGATATCTTGACTAAAAACGCGACTGCACTGGTTGGCGGCCACACCGGCGAAGGAGCGGAGCTTGCCATTGCCATTGCCGTTCAGGGAGAAGTCGCGCCGAAACAGGTGTTAAGAAAACAACTGACACAACCCGGAAACCAATTGATTCTCACCAAACCTATCGGCACGGGCGTCATCTTTGCCGCTAATATGCTTGCCCAGGCCAATGGAAAATGGGTGGATGAGGCACTTTCCAGTATGTTGCAATCCAACAAAACAGCCCTGGAAACTATCCGGTCTTTTGCTGTTTCCGGTTGTACGGATATTACCGGTTTTGGCCTGTTAGGCCACGCGGTTGAAATGCTGGGTAAAAATAGTGATAACACCTTAGGCATTAAAATCGATTATAAAGCGATTCCCTTATTCGATGGCGTTAATCAATTATTTGAAAAAGGCTATTTTGCATCGATTGCCGCTAAAAATCATGAATCTTTAATTTCTATATTGAGCGCTGAGGTAAATATTAAAAACTTCCCGGCGCTGTTTGATCCCCAAACCAGTGGCGGCTTATTGTTTTCAGTACCCTCTCATCAAACAGAAAATTGCCTAAAAGCCCTTCAGCAAAATGGCATCTCCAACGCCTGTGTTATCGGTGAAGTAATTGAGGGGAATCAAATAATTATTGTGTAAGTGCCATCCATGGTAACTGGATTCCGGCGATCCATGCCGGAATGACGGCTCTGGGACTTATGGTAATATCAATTCTTCTTATGACCCGCTTACATTTTTAATTATGTGTTACCCACTGTAAATCACATAGAGCCAGGTTAATCCACAGCGAGTCTGGACGATCTTCAATCACTGGATCAGCAAGGCCAGAGCTGCGGATGACCCAAGCTCTTTAACTAAATTGGGTGTCGATGAAACATCGACTAAAAAAGGCCATCATTATGTCACACTGGGTGTCGACTTAGACACGTCTCGCGTATGTCTGGCATCAATGCCCACTCTTACCAAAACGTTGACCGGTATTTTCAGCCGGGTGAAGTATAACAATAACGCGACGTGTTGTTTTTTAATTCATCGTAAAGGTGTTCATCGCACTGTTTTGTTACTTGGGTAAGTCGCAATAAATACCTATTACCCAATGCATTTAAGTTAAGCATACAATCTGGAGTAAAACCGCTTTAGCTGTTTTAACAGGCAATAGCTGAAGCGATTGCACTCCAGTTTTTTAAACAACTTACGCTTAACTTAACGACATTAACCACCCTATCGTTCCACGCTTAGGCGTGGGAACCAGGTTGGTTCTGCTGGTTATTTTCTGCCTACTGCCTTGTAATGTATTTGGATTAATTCCTAAATTCGGTACTATGATATAGTTAATTTTCGTTTTTTTGATTCATTATCGATACACTTCTTATTTTAATATATGTCCGGTTTAGTGCAGCCACATCAGTGGAGATAGGTAAAGGTTTTACTACGCTAACTACTCGTCTCTGGTTGTAAAAAAATTTCAGAGTATACTTTATAAAATTTTATAGTGTGATTTGGTTGGTTTTATTGACGGTAATTGTTAGTGGAATCAGGCAATGGATACCCCGCTTTTATTAGCTACTGAATACACCATAAATCACTATAACTCACTGGATTGGTTCGTTATATAAGGCCTTTTAGTGAGTTCCTCTTGTCCGGAAGGTTTAAAAGAAGTGATCATGAGCAAGATCTTGCATCAGAATCGTTCTCAACGAAAGAAGTATTCGATCATTGCAGTTATGTCTTTACTGCTCTTGGTATATGTTGTGATACTTCCTCTTGGCGCGGCCGAAACGCCATTGAAAAAGGTTTCCTTCATGCCTCTGTGGGAACCCCAGGCTCAGTTTGCCGGTTATTACGTGGCGCTTGACAAGGGAATCTATGCGCGCAATGGCATTGACCTCAAAATACTCAGGGCCGGGGCTAGACATTCTCCCGTTGAAGCTTTAGAGAAAGGCACTGCCGACTTCGCCATTCTTTGGTTATCTACAGTCCTACAGCATCGCACAGCAGGAAACCAATTCGTTAATTTAGCCCAAATTATTCAGCGATCGTCGAAGATGCTGATTTCAAAAAAAGCGGCCGACATCAAGACCATTGCCGACATGGAGGGCAAAAAAGTGGGCTTAGTCGGAGGCGATGAATCAATACCGTTTCGTACTCTCTTCGCCAAACACCACGTTAAGGTACGAGAAGTGCGTAAGTCCCACACCGTTAATCTCTTTTTGCGCGGTGGCGTTGATGTGACATCTGCCATGTGGTTCAATGAGTATCATACGATTCTTGATTCAGGGATAGATCCTGATGAATTGAATGTTATTTTCCTCAGAGATCAGGGTATGAATTTCTTGGAGGATGGTATTTATACGATGGAAAAGACGCTCCACAAAGATCCTGCCCTGGCAACAGCCTTTGTCACGGCATCGCTGGAGGGTTGGCGCTACGCCTTTGATCACCCGGACGAAGCACTGGACATTGTCCTAAAATATAGGCGCGAAGCTCAATTGCCGGCTAGCAGGATGCATCAGAAATGGATGCTTGACCGAATGCGGGATTTGATGACGCCCGCTGCTCCCGAGGTAGAGTTTGGGCAACTAAAGGAGCAGGACTATCTGGCTGTCTGTCATGCATTGCAAAAACAGGGTCTGATCCGCACTTATCCAGACTACGCCACCTTTTCGTGGAGGGCTGATGCCGGGAAAAAATAGTATTGTCACCCGGCTCGCTTTGGTTATCACGCTTTTCAGCGCTGTCATCTTTGCCGTGTCGCTCGGTTATAATTATTACCAGTCACGAATTTTCCTGCAAAACGAGCTGGAAAGTAATGCCCGCAATCTGGTGATGTCCTTGGTTAATCGGGTAGAGATAAAGTTGACTGCGGTTGCCAAAGTGACGGAAGGGGTTGCTCACTCGCTTGAGACAGGCAACTATACCGAGCAACGACTCCATTCCTTGCTCAGAATGACCATCGAAAACAATCCCGAAATTTATGGCTCGGGCGTTGCCTTTGAGCCCTATGCCTTCAGTGCCACAGCACGCTTGTATGCGCCCTATTATTACCGGGACAAGGGAAAGATCGTTTTTAGCCACCTTGAAAAGACCTATCAGCACGTGCCTTACCTGTATTGGGATTGGTACCAAATTCCGCGTGAGTTGGGCAAACTCGAATGGAGTGAACCTTATTTCGATGAAGGCGGGGGTAATATTCTGATGTCTACCTGTTCGACCCCGTTCTACGGTAGAACGGGTGGAACGAAACAACTCAAGGGGATTGTGGAATCAGACATTTCTCTTGATTCTTTGACAGCGCTTATCTCCTCCATCAAGATACTTAAGACGGGCTACGCGGCCCTTCTCTCCCGCAACGGGATGATTCTTGCTCACCCGGTGCTAAAGGATGCCATCATGAACGAAACGTTCTTTAGCATCGCGGAGGCTCGTAATGATCCCTCGCTTAGAGAGCTAGGCAAGAAAATGATCAGGGGCGAGTCCGGCTTCGTTCATTACACCAGCCTGGCAGGCTTCAAGAGCTGGATGTATTACACGCCGATCCCCTCGACCGGTTGGACGCTTGCCGTCGTTTTCCCTGAGGCGGAGCTTCTGGAAAATATCAGGAAGTTGAGCCTGACTATGGCGGCAATGGGTTTTATCGGAATATTGCTGCTGACCTTGGCTGTCATTTACATTGCCAGAGCCATTATAAAACCGCTGCAATTACTGACTGAGGCAACCGATGAGATAGCTTCCGGAAACTTTGATGTGGTATTGCCAACGGTTAGGTCCAATGATGAGGTGGGTGTTCTCACGCACGACTTTCAGGTGATGAAGGAGTCGCTTAAGGAATACATCAAGAATCTGACCGAGACCACAGTCGCCAAGGAACGTATCCAGAGTGAGCTCAAACTCGCTACCATTATCCAAGCCAGCCTGCTACCGCGAATTTTTCCGCCTTTTCCCGAGCATTCCGAATTTGAAATCTACGCATCTATGGTTCCAGCCAAAGAGATTGGGGGCGACTTCTACGACTTTTTTTTCATTGACGAGAAGAATCTTTGTTTTCTTATTGCTGACGTTTCCGACAAGGGAATCCCTGCCGCGCTTTACATGATGGTGGCCAAAACCCTGCTAAAAACCGAAGGTCAGCGACTGGGTGAGCCTGATAAAATACTTTTTTCCGTTAACAATATTCTCGCATCGGACAATGAAAGCTGCATGTTCACCACGGTATTCTGCGCCATCCTTGATATTACCAGCGGGGACGTGCGTTTTGCCAATGCCGGACATAATCCGCCGCTGATCATTGACTCTCAGGGTGTAAGGTACCTTGCCTTAAAGCCGGGATTTATGCTGGGTCCCTTAATAGAAACCGTCTATGAAACTGAACGAATCACTTTAAAACCAGGGGACACTCTGTTTCTTTATACAGACGGTGTGACAGAGGCAAGAAACCCAACAGAAGAAATGTATGGTGAGGCGCAGTTGCTGAAAGCTTTACAACTGGCTCCAAAAGAAAAACTTGTAGAAATGATTCATTACATAAGCGCAGAACTGACAGGTCATGTCAATGGTGCGCCCCAATCAGACGACATTACGATGCTGGCGATAAAAATGACGTCAAATAAAGTCATAATAAACTATGCAGGGAAGGGGATATGAAACAAAAAACACTGTTACTAGTAATAATTCTGGCGGCAATCCTGGAAACCTTCAGTAAGCCTATGGCAGGCTATGCTTTCGGTGCCAATGCAGTAGAATCTTCCTCATTCCTCTCCGGACTCGTCAATAGTTTTTACCGTAATATTATCCAGGAAAACGCCTACCTTCTGATCTGGGACGGATTAAAAACGACCGTTATCATTTCCCTGTTCGCGATGCTCTTTGGAACCGGGCTTGGTGCGTTGATTTGTTTTATGCGGATGTCGAAGCGAACGGTTCTCAACCTGCCTGCCAAAGTTTATATCAATATCCTTCGCGGTATTCCGGTTCTGGTTTTCTTGATGCTGATGTTTTATGTTGTCTTCGCCTCAATCGATATCAATCCGGTGCTGGTGGCTATTATTGCCTTCGGGATGAATTTTGCCGCCTACGTGTCCGAGATCTTTAGAGTCGGTGTTGAGGGAATAGACAAAGGCCAGACAGAAGCCGGTATCGCCATGGGCTTTAGTCAATTAAAGACCTTCCGGTATATCGTTCTCCCGCAGACCGTGCCGCGTATTTTGCCGATTTATAAGGATGAATTTATCGCCTTGGTCAAGATGACCTCCATTGTTGGTTATATCGCTGTACAGGATTTGACAAAGGCTGCGGATATTATTCGAAGCCGTACCTTTGACGCATTCTTTCCGCTGATCATCACGGCAATTTTGTATTTCGCCCTATCATGGATTTTGATTCAATCACTTGAATATCTTGAGCGGATTACCGACCCAAAATACCAACGGCGCAAGGAAGGTAAAACATGATACGCATAGAACACTTATCAAAAAGATTCGGCAACTTGGTCGTGCTGAAGGATATTACGACGGAAATAAAAATGGGTGAAGTAGTCTCCATTATTGGCGCTTCCGGTACTGGCAAAAGCACCTTGTTACGATGCCTTAATTTGCTTGAGTATCCAAGCGGAGGAACTATTCACATCAATGGCGTAAATATTCTGGATAAAAAAGCCGATGTGGCTCAACTACGCCAGAAAATGAGTATGGTGTTTCAATCATTAAATCTTTTTTCTCATCTGTCCGTGCTGGAAAACCTGACTATCGGGCCCATCAAGCTTAAGGGGATGGGCAAAGAGGCTGCGCAGCTAAAAGCCATGGAACTTTTGAGGCGGGTAGGCTTGGCCGAGAAGGCCATCAGTTTGCCGGATGAAATTACCTGCGGCCAACAACAACGCGTGGCTATTGCCCGTTGCATGGCGATGGATCCACAGATCATCCTGCTTGACGAACCCACTTCAGCGCTGAATCCAACCAGTGTCAGTGAGGTGCTATCCGTCATACGTCGCCTTGCCAACGAGGGTATGACGATGGTGATTGTTACCCAAGAAATGGACTTTGCCCGTGAAGTATCAAACCGGGTATTGTATTTGGACGAAGGGATAATCTACGAAGAAGGCACCCCAAAACAGATTTTTGATAACCCGCAAAAAGAAAAAACGCGTGCGTTCATCCAAAGGATTTACAGTTATACCTGTCGAATCAGTTCACCTGATTATGATCTCTATGCCATGAATGCTGAAATCGAGACGTTTGTTGAAAAACAGCTCCTGCCAAAGAAAACCAGAGACAGCTTATTGTTGCTGGTTGAAGAATTACTGCAAGTTTATACTCCGTATTTACCTTCGATAGTTCTTGATTTGACTATTACCTATTGGGAAAAGAGCGAGCGCTTGGAAGTTGTCTGTGAAAGTTCTGGAGAGGAGGCAAACCCGTTTGATAGCGACAACTTATCCGACTATGATTTGGGGCTGACGATCATAAAAAATTTGACAGAAAATATCGACTACCAGTGGTTCAACGGCAAAAATAGATTACAATTGCTAATTAAAAAATAATAGCCCGTGAGGAATGTCATCCATGGATTTGCAAACCAGAATAGAAAATAATGCCATCGTTATAACGGTTAGCGGCAGACTGGATGCGGTTACTGCGCCAGATTATGAAAAAACAATTCGGGAATTGATTGATAACGGACATATTTACATGGTGGTCGATTTTGAACAGCTTGACTACATCAGCAGTGCCGGTTTGCGTGGACTCTTGGTTATGGCTAAGTTACTGAATGCGAAAGGGGGGCGGGCATGTTTGGCAAACGTCAAGGGAAACGTCCAGTCGGTATTTAATATGTGCGGTTTTAACACGGTGTTCAAGATGGAAAATACGGTCGTTGAAGCTCTCGCTATGCTGGTTTGAATAACAGCTTTTTATTTCGTAGTGTGATGAGGCAAGTATTTGTGCAACACAATCAAATTGCCGGTGCCATCATAATAAGCATGGGCATCGTCCATCAGCGTCTTCACCATGTGTATTCCGAGTCCGCCGATTGGACGCTCGTTACTATCAAGCGCCAGGTTAGGTTTAGTGGCTTGCATGAAAGGGTCAAAGCGGGGTGCGTCATCTTTGAGAAGAATTTCCAGGCATTCGTCGGACAGACTTATTTGGATCTGTATAAACCGATCAGCGGCATCCTTGAGGCCGTGGTGAATAATGTTGGTTATCAACTCTTCCAGACACAAGTTGGCAAAGAAAGCCAGATTGTAATCGGGTAAAACTTGATTGACGGCATCAGCAATATTTTTGATTTCGTCGAGTCGGGCAGGTACTCGGTAATCCAGCAAGACTCGCTTGTTGTGCCCGCAAAGATAGGTGTCCTCGAATTTGGCTTCCGAAAACTGGATAGGTTTGTTTGATTTCATCACAATTAATACCTGAATCTCAAAGTAATATTTTAAACATTGCCTATTAGGTTTTATACGTTTTTGGTTCTTTCTGATAAAAACCGTGCTTAAGGGTTTTTTGTATTAGGCGATATCCGATAATCAATAGTCCTTTATAGCGTAGAATTTTTTTATTGGTAACGACTTAGCCCTTTCTCAAAATAACTATAGAATCTCAAGCGTTAGTCGTTACGAATTATGATGGCTTTTCGTTTTTATGGGATAATTTAAATTATGAATCCCACATTTAACTAATCGCCATGACTTTTCCAACCATTGAATCCTTTGTCCGCAATGCGCCTTTAGCCCGACTGCAACGCTTGCCGGGTAATACCAGCAATATTATTTTGGCCAAGCTGGAAGGCAATAATCCGGCTGGCTCAGTCAAAGACTTGCCCGCGCTGAGTATGATTAAACATGCCGAAGCCAGAGGCGAGATTAAACCGGGTGACCGCTTGATTGAAGCCACCAGCGGTAATACCGGCATTGCCTTGGCGATGGTGGCCGCTATTAAGGGTTATAAAATGACCTTGATTATGCCCGACAACATGAGCGATGAACGCAAGGCATCAATGAAAGCTTATGGCGCTGAAATTATTCTAACACCCGCAGCGGGCAGTATGGAAGCGGCCATTGATTTGGCAAGGGCAATGGAAGCGGCAGGCAAGGGACGAATTTTGGATCAGTTTGGAAATCCTGATAATCCACTCGCTCATTATGAAAGTACCGGGCCGGAAATTTGGCAGGACACGCAGGGCAAAGTCACTCATTTTGTCAGTTCGATGGGGACTACCGGTACCATTATGGGTACCTCAAAATATCTTAAGGAGCAAAATCCGGCGATTCAGATTATTGGCGTGCAACCGGAAGGGGATTCTAAAATTCCCGGCATCCGACGCTGGCCGAAAGAATATCTGCCCAAAATTTATCAAGCGGATCGCGTTGACCGGATTATCGATGTCAATCAACAAGCGGCTGAAACTATCACTCGTGCTTTAGCGGCTGAAGAAGGTATTTTTGCCGGTGTATCATCCGGTGGTGCGGTTTCTGCCGCTTTAAGATTATCAGAAGAAATTGAAAATGCAGTGATTGTAGTGATTATTTGTGATCGGGGTGATCGGTATTTATCGACAGGGATTTTTCCTGCTTAATGGTGTTGAAGTTAAGAGCCTGTACAATACTCGTAATCTTTGCCGCTCGCCGGGTGAGTTAACTTAAATCAGGCGAATGGTATCAATCCTCTAAAAGTTGGAAACAGAAATAAGCATGGCCAAGAAAAGATCAAGAAAGAAGCAATTACCGGAAGCGCCGGTTAAAGTCACCATAGAATCCTTAGCTCATGATGGTCGTGGCGTCGCGCATGTCGACGGCAAAGTGATATTTATTGATGAAGCGTTGCCGGGTGAAGAGGTAGAGTTTGTTTATACCGACAGCCGTAAAGATTATGCAGAAGGCAAAGTGGTTACTCTGCTAAGTCGGGCGGCTGACAGGGTTGATGCCTTATGTCCCCATTATGGCATCTGCGGCGGTTGCAGTTTTCAGCATGTCGAATCGACTGCACAAATCAGAATCAAGCAAGAGTTACTCGCTGAACAATTTAAACGCATCGGCAAGGTTGAGATGCCTGAATTATGGGAACCTTTAGCGGGGCCGCATTGGGGTTATCGTCGCAAAGCGCGTATGGGTGTTAAATACGTAGCTAAAAAAAATCGCGTATTGGTGGGGTTTAGAGAAAGACGACATCCCTATTTGGCTGAAATTGATAGTTGTATTGTGATGCATCCGATAGTCGGCACAAAATTATTAGCCTTAGGTGAAATGATTGCCGAATTGACCATTAGGGACAAAATTCCCCAGATAGAAGTGGCCATTGGTGATGATCAATGTGTGCTGTCTATTCGTGTACTTGAGCCTCCCACCGATGCTGACAAGGAGTTGATGCGAACTTTTGGTCATGCCCATAATATGAGTTTGTGCCTGCAATCCAAAGGCCCTGACACGATTGTCCCGCTGGACGGCGAACCGGAAATTATACCGACTTATGCGCTGCCTGATCAGAATTTGGAATTTAAGTTTAAACCTGCCATGTTTACCCAGGTTAATTATGAAATTAACAAGCAAATGATTAACCGGGTGCTGGAGACGTTAAATCTTAATGAAAACGATACCGTACTGGATTTATTTTGCGGCTTGGGTAATTTTACCTTGCCGATGGCGAAATTTGCCGGACGGGTCGTTGGGGTAGAAGGGGATCAACCGTTGGTAAATCATGCCAAAGAAAATGCGCGTCATAACGGCATCACCAATGTTGAATTTTATGCCGCCGATTTAAGCAAAGATCTGAGCGATCAACCCTGGGCCAATCAAAAGTATAACAAGATCATGCTGGATCCCTCCAGAGCCGGTGCCTCCGAGGTTTTGCAACATTTTAAAAAATGGCAGCCTGAGCAAATTGTTTATGTGTCCTGTAATCCATCAACGCTCGCCCGTGATGCGGGAATCCTGGTTAACGAACTGGGTTATAAACTGGTTAAAGCTGGAGTAATGGATATGTTTCCACAAACAGGCCATGTGGAATCGATAGCCTTGTTTGAAAAGTAAATAACGCGTAAGTACAAAAAACAGCACGTAGCCTCGATGCCGCAACGCACTATCAGGTTACATGCTGTTTTTAGGACACAATGCCTTACTCACAATCTATAATCTTTTAGATGTAACTCTCCAAATCCATCTAATCATGGGCTACCAAATTAAGCGCTCTCGGAATCAATAGGCCAGCTTTATTTATCTGTCCCGCTTTAAATTGTTAGCACAGCAGGTCTGGTTAGAGGATAGTCGTAATCCGACATGGCTATTGGTAGGTTTAAGTTGATAACCAAGAGTAGGATGGGTAGAGCAGCGCGAAACCCATCGCTTAAGAAATCAATTGATGGGTTTCGGCTATCGCCTCTACCCATCCTACGTGCTGCCTCGGTCTAGAGTAGGATGGGTAGAGCAGCGCGAAACCCATCGCATAAGGAATCAATTATGATGGGTTTCGGCTATTGCTTCTACCCATCCTACGCGCTGCCTCGGTCTAGAGTAGGATGGGTAGAGCAACGCGAAACCCATCGCATAAGGAATTATTAATGATGGGTTTCGGCTATTGCCTCTACCCATCCTATGCTCTACCCACTTAAGACGTTACCCTTCGGCAAGCTCGGGGCGAACGGTTAATCCTCGGCCATTGTCCCGGCTTAAGTAGGTGGCCTAATCATGCACTGGGCTGTATGATTTGTGTTTTTTTTAATAAAATATAACAGTGAATTAATATGAGCGGAAAAAACGGTATAGAACCCTCATTAGATAATCAAACACCACGGCTTGATCGTAATAGTTTGGTGAATACGGTACGTAAATGGGGTGATGTCGGTACTGACGGTCTATTGGATACCAAATGCCAGATTTTTACCGATCCCTGCATTGACGGTCTCATTGGCTATCGCATTGAAGTAGGTAATGCAGTGGTTTTTGGTGATCCGGTATGTGCTGCAGCAGATAAGCCAAGGCTAGCCAAAGCATTTCAACAGTTTTGCCGGGATCAGAAAATTGGCGTGGTTTATATTATTGTGTCAGAAGAATTTGCCAACTGGGCCGCTCAAAATATGCGTTCTGTTTTGATTGATTTTGCCGAGAGATTTGAATTAAATCCCCAGAGCAATCCCGTTGACCATACCGGATCAAATCCCGGTTTAGTTCGTAAAAAAGTGAGGCATGCCCTTAAAGAAGGTGCTTGTGTACAAGAATATTTAGGGGATGATATTGCCATTGAAAAAGCAATCGAGAGCGTTGCAATAACCTGGCAAAAAGCACGACTGGGACCACAAGTCTTTTTGGCTCAATTTACATTTTTTAATGATCGTGTAGGTAAGCGCTGGTTCTATGCCAAACAAGGCGAAAAAATAGTAGGGATGTTAATTCTCAACCAACTGCAAGCGCAAAATGGATATTTTTTAAATAACGTCATGATAACCAAAGACGCGCCTCATGGAATCTCTGAATTATTGATTATCTCTACGCTACAAGTCTTGGAAAAAGAACAGTGTCAGTCAGTGATAATAGGCCCTGTTCCGAGGCAACAACTGGGTAATATAAGCGGGCTAGGTCGATTTTCAGAAATAATCACCCGCTGGGTATATATGCGGGCAAAGAAAATTTTTAACCTTGGTGGTCATGAAGCTTTCTGGGGGAAATTTCAGCCGACAATTTACTCTTCTTATTTACTGTTTCCTGAAAAAAATCTGTCATTTTCAAGTATAAAAGCGCTTCTGAAAGCACTGAATATCCATCGTTAAAAAGCTGTATTGTAAGCTTAAATTGCGTTCCACATAACAGCACGGGAACGATGGCGTGGGTGATTATTTTTTTGCGAATGTCGGTGGGCAATGCAGCGTTATTCAACCCTGCTTTAAATAAGGTACTTTTCATATTTGAAAACAGTCGTATGAGGGATTGATTAATCCTATATGATAGGGCTTGGGAAGGATAAGCTTCTCATTTTTTATTCCGGACCCTCTCCGGTACTCTCAATTAAAGGCTTTTTAAATATTATGAATTTCATTAAAAAAACAGCGTTCACCGTCCTTATGGCGATTTCTTTAGGTGCTATCAGCGCTACAGCTTTCGCGGAAGAAGCGGCTAAAAGTCCAGATGTAAGCATCAGTGAAACTATTACGCATGTTGAGCAAGCTTTGGCAGAAGTCAATAAAAGTGATTTTTCTGCTGCCGTATTGCATTTAAAATTAGCACGTTTATCTTCTGAGCGTATTACTGGCAATGAAGCCGTCGTAAAACAAGCTAACGCCAGCGTTGTTCAAGCCCAAATACAATCTAAATTTGGCGATGTTCAAAAGTCAGCTGACGAATTAAATAAAGCATTGGTTCTTTATAAGACGCTGTAAATTTCTTTCTCAGAAAAATATGCCAATGCGGTGGGCAGCTTTTTGCTCACCGTTTTTTTTGCCCGACTCCTGTGTTTTTATCAGCTCATTTTCGGGTATACCGATGTTTTACCCCGGCCGGAAAATAGTCAGGGTCTGCAAAAGTACGCAGGGTAATTTGGGGTAGTTGCCGCTCCGCTGGCGTGTAGTTGGCAAATTCGCTATTCAAACGTAACAACTGCGCTCGAATCGACGCGGCTATTAGGGGGATTATCTTTAGGTAAGGTTCAATGCCAGGTAATAGCTCCACGGCAATGTGCAAAGTCTTGTCGCCATCTTCACTTTCTTGTGTTTCCAGAACAAATTTTCCTGTCACCCAAAGCGTTATTTCCGGTTGTTCCAAACCGACCGTGACGTTCTCCGGATAAATATTTGCGCCGTAATAAGACACCGTAAAATCCGCCCGTCCGAACACATAGACAAACGGCAAATTGCGAGGTTGAAATTGTTTGTGTAAACCCAGCTCGCCGAGAGAATGCACGCCCTGCTTTTTCAGAAAATCCCACATCTCATTAAAGCTCAGGACACCGCCTTTGTCAGCAATGTGATAGCGCACCAAGGGCACACTGTTTTCACCGGAAACCACCAGCGTACCTTCGTGTATTTCAAAAAAGCGGCTGGCCGGATCGTATTGCACCAACGTTGGTAACCGGGATTCGCCAAACAAGGTACGAGCCGCTTCTGGCTGGTTTGCCAACCAGCGGCGAATGGCAATACTGAACGGGGTTTCGTTACCCAGCACACCACCGTCAGCTGTACCGTAGAGTGAAGCAGAATCATAACAGGGTGACACCGAACCGATGCGTTGTGCCATCAAACTCCGCCATTCCTCGCTAAACACTTCGCCTGCAAACACCAGTTTGGGTTTATAGCTTGCCCAATTGATACCCTCGGCAGCACCTGCGTCGATCACGTCTTTGATGAAAGGCGGATAACCCAATAACACCGTTTGTTCAAAATGAGGCGATAGCTCACGCACCACCCGAAAGATTTCCGCTTTGTTGTTGCCCGGCGTCGCCACCATTAGCGGATAACCCTTGCGTGCCAGATGCCAGCAGCAGGATGTAGTAAATAAGCCGCCTACCCAATTGCCCAAAGCGAAGCAAACCACCGCCAAGGTGTTGTGTTCATGGGCGTGAAAACTATCGCAAAACACCTGCTCGAAACGCACAGCAACATCCAGTTCATGCAAGGCAGAGCGAGGCCAAAAAGTAGGCCGACCTGTGGAACCTGAGGACACCGCCACCCGGTCAGAACCTTTAAGGCTTCCGCCCAGACAACGCTCCGGCAATGGATAAGCCTGCATGTAATTGTCCTTGCCCATTAGCGGCAACTCCCGAAATGCCTTGAAAGTGTTGATCTTTTTAGGCGTTACGTCGCGTGCTTCCAGAAATAAGCGGTAAGCGGGAACTTCTGCCATACAACGGTGAAATAGCGCCATCACTTTTTCTTCTGGATTGATGGCTTGGTGTTGCTCCAGAAGCGTCTCCAACGGAGTGGATATAAAGTGCTGAAAAACGTCGTCGGCTGGTGGAGTAAGCGAATTAGACATGGCAAGCTACCTGACAAAAATACTCAAAGTAATAGGAAAGGTATAGGGAATGGGGGGAAGAGTCAATCGTATGGTTACTTCCGCTCGAAGATATCAGTGAACAACAAACTGAAAAATAACAGCATCTACCTAAATGGGGTACCATTACGCCATCTAAGCGACTTGCTACTGCTTGTATTGCTATTAATACTCAAATTTAAACCCAGTAAACGGAATCATCGTATGAAAATAATTTCCTGGAATGTCAATGGCATTCGTGCGGTACAAGGCAAAGGCTTTGCTGAAACGCTGGCGTTACTGGATGCTGACTGTATTTTATTGCAGGAAACCAAGGCGCAAAGCGATCAGATTGACAAAGCGTTGGAGGGTATTGACGGCTACCATATTTATTCCAATTGTGCTGAACGCAAGGGTTATTCGGGTGTTACGCTGTTATCGCGGCAGGTGCCGCTGCAAATTATCTACGATATGGGAGTTGCCGAGCATGACAGGGAAGGTCGTGTGCTGGTTGCGGAATTTGAACATTTTTTTCTGCTTAATGTGTATGTGCCTAATTCTGGCGAGGCATTGGCGAGACTGGATTACCGGCAAGACTGGGATCGGGAATTTCTGGCTTATTGCCTGCAACTACAAAGTAAAAAACCGCTCATTGCTTGCGGGGATTTTAATGTTGCGCATCAGGAAATCGATATTGCCCGTCCAAAGCCGAATTACAATAAGTCGTCCGGTTATACGCAGGTCGAAATCGATGGTTTCAGCCGTTTTCTTGAGGCGGGATTGGTCGATACCTTTCGGCATTTTTATCCGGATACGGTTACTTACAGTTGGTGGAGTTTTCGCGCCGGTGCCAGGGCAAGAAATGTTGGTTGGCGGATTGATTACGTGTTGACCAGTAAAGCGTTGGTCGATAACATCAAAGAGGCTTTTATTCTGCAGGACATTACCGGATCGGATCATTGTCCGGTGGGTATCGAGATTGATCTTTGATGAAAATTGATTGCCGGAAACGATGTAGGCCGGAATGAGGCTTTTCGAGCACAAGCGGGAATAAGCGTTTCTGGCATCAGGTACGAGTGTGCCGGAAACGCCACCACATCATAGCAACGGGGTAATGATTTTCATGATTTCTTCTTTAGAAAATTCACCCGGTTGTTGATGTATGATTTGTCCTTTTTGGTTGACAATAACGGTAAAAGGAACGGCATCAACAATGTTACCCAGTTGATGAGCCAGGGCAATGCCGGTAACGTCACCGATTAAGATGGGGTAGTTGACTTTGGTTGAGGCTAGGTATTTTTCAACCGACTCTTGGTCATCTATCGCGATGCCGATAAATTGCAGGCCTTTAGCGGCGTATTGTTCTTGCAGGGCAATAAATTCGGGCATTTCTTTAAGACAGGGCGGGCACCAGGTTGCCCAGAAATTAATGACCCGTATTTTCCCCTGCCACTCTGAAATAGCGTGTTGATTACCAGCTACATCGGGTAATGAAAAATCAGGTAAGGGGGTTGGCTGAGTGGGTTCGGTTGATGATAAAAAGCCCCTTGCCAAAATGCCGCCACCCAAAGCAAGCAGCGCTGCAATAAGGATCAGTCCTGGTATTTTCATGATTTTACTCGTTGTAAAGTGTTGATAAAGGTTTCGGTATTTTGATAGCCGATCACTCGGTGAGCCGTTTTTTCAAGTTGGCTGGTGCCAAAAAATAAAATGGCAGGCGGCCCGATAAGGTTAAATTTTGCCAACAAAGCTTTGTCGTCATCAGAATCTTGAGTGACATCGACCTGCAATAACACAAAACCGGCAAGAGCCTGTTTCACTTTGGGATCTGTAAAGGTATAAGCTTCCATTTCTTTACATGATATGCACCAGTCGGCATAAAAATCCAGCATCACCGGTTGATGATTGGCGCTGGCTTGCTGAATTTTGGTTTCCAAAGCGGCTAAAGAGGCGACCCGTTCAAAAACAAGTCCCTGTTCAGAAGCTTGAGCGGTGCTTACTCCGATTCCTTGCAGCGGTTTTAACGGGTTGTTGTTACCCATGCTAAAACCTATCAATAATAACAGGCCGTAGGCGAGCATCATTAAACCCAAACCTTTCCATAATTTACGCCAGCCGGAACTGTTATCAGGCAACGGATCAATGGCGCTGAGATAAATGGCCGGAAGGATAAGCAGCATCGCCCACAATAGAATCGTGACGGAGGGCGGTAAAATACGGCTGAGCATCCAGACGGCAACGGCCAGCATAATGACCCCGAAAACAGCTTTGGTTGAATACAGCCAAGTGCCTGCTTTTGGCAGTAATTTTCCGGCAGAAGCGCCCAGTAATAATAACGGAACCCCCATACCCAAACCCATGGCAAATAAGGCGCTACCTCCCAAGACCGCACTGCCGCTTTGGCCGATAAAAATCAGTGCGCCAGCCAGTGGCGCGGCGACACAGGGGCCGACAATCAACGAAGATAAGGCACCCATGATGGCCGCGCCCCAGAGTGAGCCGTCTCGGTGTCTTTCGCTGGAGTTATGCAGTTTGGTTTTTAGCGAGTTGGGTAGCTCCAGTTCATAAAAGCCAAACATGGATAAGGACAGGAGTACAAAAATAGCGCTAAACAATCCAACAATCCAGGGTTGCTGAAAAGTGGTTTGCAAATTGCTGCCGAATAATGCGGCCAGTACGCCAAACACCGTGTAGGTAGCAGCGGAAGCGACTACATAACTTAAGGACAGAAAAAATGCCCTCGCGGTGGTAATGTGGTTGCCATGGCCGACGATGATACCGGATAAAATCGGAATCATCGGGAAAATACAGGGTGTCATTGATAATAACAGTCCAAATCCAAAAAAGGTAAGCAAGGTCATCGCCAGGCTGTCATGCTTTAAAGATTGCACAATCTGATCTTGTTCGGAGAGAACGGGCGCCGGTTGTGCTGTTGTTATCGGCGTTAGGTTTTGGGCGGCAGGAAGTTCCAGATCGATGTTTTTAGTCATCGGCGGATAACACACACCGCGATCAGCACAGCCCTGAAAATGGGCCTGTAAGGTAATCAATTGCGCTGAGCTGTTAGTGCGGCTAAGGGGTAGATCAAAGCTTAGTTCGTTGTGGAAAGTCTCAACTTGTCCAAAAGCTTCGTCGTGTACTGGTGTACCTCTGGGTATTACGTAATTACCCATCGGGTTACCGGTTGCGTTGGTTAATTCAAACTGTATTTTTTCACGATAAAGATAATAGCCTTTGGCGATCTCCCAATTAACATGTAGCGTGTTGGCATCTTTGACCGTCGCAAAAAACTGGAAAGCCTGTTCGGCAGGCAATAAATCATCGGTAGTTGAATTGAAATTTAATCCCGGCAGTTTTTTAACCAGAAGCTCAAGCGGATTAGTTTTGGTAACCGGTGCCGCCACTGGTAGCGCAAGGTCGAATATTTTTTTCTGTGGCGGATAACAGATGCCTCTGTCAGCGCAGCCCTGATATTGCACTAATAGCTTTATGGCGGTGACAGGGGTTGCAGCAACTAAAGAAACCGGTATTTTTAGGCTGTTTCGGTAAATGACAACATCGCCAAAATTTTCATCGTGTTTGGTTTTACCCTCTGGAAAAACAGGCGTTACGGTAGGGATTGGTTCGGTTTTGGAGAGAAACTGTATTTTATTGCGATAAAGGTAATAACCTTCAGCAATATCCAAGGAAACTTCAAGTTGATTGGACGACACGGTTTTGGCAGAAATTTTAAAGGCCTGGTCGGGCGGCAAGAGCGCTTCGTCAGCCAGTAGAGCAGGCGACTGGGTAAGCAAGGTGATAAAACAGAGAAAAATTAGTTGTAAGTATGGCATGAATCAATCCAATGCAGGTATTCAGGTAAGCCGTTTTCAATAGGGACGGCAATTATTTCAGGAAGTTGGTAAGGGTGGTGCTTTTTAATGCTTGTTTCAATAGCTTGATAGCTGTTTTTAGGGGCTTTAATCAATAATAAATGTTCTTGGGCGGATTCTAATTGTTCTTGCCAACGGTAGACTGAGGTAATACCCGGTAAAATGTTGACGCAAGCAGCACACTTGTCGATAACCAGTAAGCGGGCAATTTTTTCTGCGGTGTCTTTATCAGGGCAAGTGCAAAGAGTTATTTGATACTGAGTCGGCATTTTTGGGGACAGTAATAAGCAAAAGTGGATATTATCCTAGAAATTAAACCGGATTGCCTTTATATTGTAAGTATAAAGCTAAAGATGCAAACAGAAAGCTTAAAATAAGCATTTTTTTAGCGGCCCCTAACTTAAATAAGAGCGTATAGATGAAAATTTTTCAAATAGTGTTTTTGGTTGTTTTGATTATTCCTTTTGCAGAAATTTATTTACTGCTGCAAGTGGGAAGTCTAATTGGCGCTTTTCCGACGATTTTTTTAGTGGTGTTTACAGCGGCATTGGGTGCCTGGCTGTTAAGGCAGCAAGGTTTTTCAACGTTCCGGCGCTTTCAGGAAAATTTGGCGCAAGGCGTGATACCGGCTTATGAAATGATTGAAGGCCCAATTATATTGCTGGGTGGTCTATTATTGTTAACTCCGGGATTTATTACCGATGTGTTGGGTTTTGCGTGTCTAATTCCGCCTTTACGCAAGAAAATTGCCCAGTATGTGATTGAAAGTCGCCTTGT
>JBAXUR010000045.1:0-24994 GCA_037129595.1 Methylococcaceae bacterium
TTTAAGTAACTGAGCAACCCCATCTTTTAGTCGCTCCCCCAAGTAGCGGATGCCCCCTATAAAACCTCTAAGCACTTTGGGTATATTTGTACTCAATAAACAAAGAAAATAAAATCCGTTGAAATCCGTCTAATCCTTATCATTCGTGTTCTATGATCAAAGCTGGCATTTGCCAGGACTGGACTAAATCGTGCATTGATATTTAATAACCAAATAAGTTGCACCAGTTATCATGACTTAATCCTGTAATCTTTTGGACAAAAAAATAATAAACCTGTAATCTCACTGCTTATGAGTTATTTTTTTGTATAATCGAACGTTTTAGCGGTTAATATTCACTAATGCAGACACCTTTTAAGACCATAGGTATTATAGGAAAACCCAGTGACCCGAGTATTACTGCGACGTTGACCGGACTTTACAATTACTTGATACAACATCAATACGCCGTGTGTGTTGCTGAAAACAGTGTCGGGTTTATTAAAAACCATGCGGTTGAAGCGTATTCGATGACTGAACTGGGGCAACATTGCGATGTGGTTATCGCCGTAGGCGGGGATGGCACATTTTTAGCCGCCGCGCGTGCCATTGTGGCTTATGATATCCCTTTAATCGGGATTAACTTGGGACGACTGGGTTTTTTGGTAGATATATCACCCAACCAACTGCCGGCTAGATTGCACCACCTACTTCAAGGCCATTACTCGGAAGAAAAGCGCTATTTATTGCGTGCCAAAATCATCCGCGACAATCAGGTGATTCACGAAGAAACTGCAGTCAACGAAGTAGCCATTCATCGTTGGGTGACGCCCAGCATGATTGAAATTGTGACAAAAATTGATAATGTGTTTTTAAATTCTCAGCGCTCTGACGGTTTGATTATTTCCACGCCAACCGGCTCAACCGCTTATTCTTTATCCGCAGGAGGGCCGATTTTGTATCCGTCTTTAAATGCTCTGGTATTGGTGCCGCTTAATCCCCATACCTTATCAAACCGGCCTATTGTCATTCACGACTCGGCCGAGATTGAAATCAGCTTTTGCCAAACCAAGCAAATCAATGCGTTGGTTACTTGTGATCATATTGAAATTCCTGACGTGCTAATCAGTGATAAAATTTTAATTAAAAAAGACCCAAAACCTATTAGAATTCTTCATCCTGAAGGTCATGACTATTTTGAAATTCTCAGAAATAAATTAAACTGGAGCAGTGGCTACCACAGCTAATCACTATGCTATTAAACCTAAATATTATTGACCTTGCCGTCGTAAAATCACTTGATCTTGACCTTGAAAAAGGCATGTCGGTTCTTACCGGCGAAACCGGAGCGGGTAAATCTATTTTATTAACCGCTTTAGGCTTGGCGCTGGGTGATCGGGCTGATTCCGGCTACGTTCGACCTGAATGTAAACGCGCCGAAGTTAATCTTGAGTTTGATTTGGCCGATGCGCCGGATGCTCAACAATGGCTGAAAGAAAATGAGCTGGATGACGAGCAACACTGCTTAATCCGGCGTATTGTTAATCAGGATGGCCGCTCAAAAGCCTACATCAACAACCGTCCGGTTACCTTGCAGTTTTTGCAGGAGCTGAGTGAAAAGCTGGTTGAAATTCACGGTCAACACGCTCATCTGACTTTACTGAACAGTGATGAGCAACGCCGTTTGCTGGATGCTTATGCAAAAAACCAAAGCCTTCTTGAGCAAGTCAACACCTGCTATAAACAATGGCTGCTTGCCCATAAAGAACTGGCAAGTCTGATTAAGGCTAGTGTAGACCAATCCGAACGCGAAGAATTACTGCGTTATCAAATTGAAGAATTACAACAATTGGATCTGGCAAACTTTAGTTATTCGGCGTTATCTGAAGAACACAGCAAGTTGGCAAATCTGGGGCAGATTTTAGCCACCGGCCAGGCACAGGTTGAGCTGCTTTATGAGGGCGACCCGCAATCGGTTAATCAAATGCTGAGCCATAGCGTCAGCGAATTGACTCATATTGCCCAATTTGCGCCAGAATTAACTGAAATATGCACGCTATTATCAGAGGCGCAGATTCAAACAGAAGAAGCCGCCATTCAATTACGGCGCTTTTTGGAATCCCAAGAAGCCGATCCACAACGCATGGACTCGCTGGAAAACCAGATTGGCGTTATTCAAAACCTCAGTCGCAAACATCACGTAACACCGGATGATTTACCTGAATTGGTCGATAAGCTTGAGGCTGAACTGGATGGACTGACGCACAGCGGCGAACGCATTGACACTTTGACCACCGATACGGCGCAATTGCTTGGCCAATACCATCAATTGGCCGCACAATTGTCTGGACAACGGCGTCAAACCGGACAAAAATTACAAAAACAGATTTCGGACATGATAAAAGAACTGGGAATGCCGCAAGGTGAATTTTTAGTTGATATTACCGATTTGGATACCGATGCTCCGAAACTAAACGGCAAGGATAAAATTGAGTTTTTAATCAGTGCCAATCCGGGGCTTCCCCCTAAACCACTGGCTAAAGTCGCTTCGGGAGGAGAATTATCGCGCATTAGTTTAGCCATACAAGTGACGACTTCTAATGATAAAACCACGCCCACGCTCATTTTTGATGAAGTGGATTCGGGTATCGGCGGTGGCGTTGCTGAAATTGTCGGGCAAAAGTTACGCAGCTTAAGCCTTAATCGGCAAGTGATGTGTGTCACGCATTTACCGCAAGTTGCGGCACAGGCGCATCACCATCTTTACGTTGAAAAAAATAATAAAACCGACATAACATCGTCCAGTGTCAGGTTATTGCATGATGATGAACGCATTGAAGAAGTTGCCCGCATGTTGGGCGGCGTTACTATCACGGCCAATACCCTGGCGCATGCCAAGGAGATGTTGTATCAATCAACTTCCGGCATCCTGCTGGAAGGTACAACCACAGGACAATAAAAAATGAATCGATTTCCAGCCGAATGGGAAAAACAATCTGCCATCTTAATATCATGGCCACATAAAACAGGCGACTTCAGCAATCGACTTGAATCTGTAGAGCAATCCTACAGCGTTATTGCTGACACGATCACACAATACCAAAAGCTAATTATCGTCTGTAGAGATGAGAGCCATCAGCAACATATTAAATCGTTAATCAGTAATCACGACGCTATTGACTTTATCCATGCCACCGTTAATGACATCTGGGTTAGGGATACGGTTTTTCTTAGCGTAGAAAAGGGAGGTGCCATCACCCATCTTAATTTTCTTTTTAATGGTTGGGGTGAAAAATACCAGCATCAAAATGACAATGCACTTAACCACAAGCTGTTAAATGCCAAACCCTTTAAAGGCAAAGCGTATAAGGACATTGATTTTATACTGGAAGGCGGCAGTGTCGAAAGTGACGGCATTGACACTATTTTAACCACGAAACAGTGCCTGTTAAATCCCAATAGAAACATCGGCCTGACACAACAGGAAATAGAACAACAACTGCTGGAAAATCTGGGCGCTAAACGGGTATTATGGCTGGATCAGGAAAACCTGTCCGGCGATGATACCGATGCCCACATTGATACCCTGGCCCGCTTCTGCTCAGCCAACACCATTGCTTATACCAGTTGCGATGATGCTGATGATATGCACTATACCAGCTTAAAATACATGGAAAGGCAATTACAGGACTTTAGAAACCAGGCAGGCGATCCCTACCATTTAGTCCCCCTGCCCTTGCCAAAACCGATTTATGACGAAGAAGGCCAACAATTGCCAGCCAATTACGCCAATTTCTTGATTATTAATCATGCCGTCATGGTGCCGGTTTATGGTGATCCTATGGACGCAGTTGCTCTGCAACGCTTGGCGGAATGCTTTCCCAAGCATGAAATCATTGCAACTCCGTGTCGGCCCTTGGTGCATCAATATGGCAGCTTGCATTGCATGACGATGCAGATTCCTGAAGGTGTATTGAGTCCTGTTGTTTAAATAACTCGCTACTTAATTTAAATCGGGACGGATTTAAAAGCCCCGTCCCAATTTGAGATTTTATTAGATAAATCTCCCCTACCCCCTCTTTTTCAAAGAGGGGGACTGAATACTTACTATTTTTCCTCTTGAAACTCCGCCAAATACTTCCCATAGCCAGCTGCTGCCATTTCTTCTACCGGAATAAACCGTAACGCTGCCGAGTTAAGGCAGTATCTAAGTCCGGTTGGTTTCGGGCCGTCAGTGAAGACATGACCCAGATGTGAATTTCCATAACGGCTACGGACTTCAGTACGTGGCAATATCATAAAAAAATCCTTTTTTTCAGCGACATTCTCGGGAACCAGTGGTTTGGAAAAGCTGGGCCAGCCAGTACCGGAATCATATTTATCCTTGGATGAAAACAGCGGTTCACCAGTGACAACATCTACATAAATACCTGCCCGTTTTTCATCCCAATAGGTATTTTTAAACGGCGATTCTGTGGCTTCTTCTTGGGTTACCTTATATTGCAGAGGCGTTAAGGTTTTGCGTAAAACATCATCAGACGGTTTACTGTATGGGTCGCTGCTTTTTTCCTGACTGACTTTTAAATGCAGGCCATCGCCCCAGGTTTTTTCCAGATATTGATCGCGGCCTGATTTAAAACGGTAGTAGTTATAGCGGACGGGATTCTTTTTGTAATAATCCTGATGATATTCTTCAGCGGGATAAAAAACCTCAAACTTTCTTATTTCAGTAATAACCGGCGCTGTATAACGCCCCGATTTATTTAATAGTTGACGTGACTGTTCAGCTTTTTGTTTTTGTTCTTCGTTATGATAAAAAATCAACGACCGATATTGTTCACCTCTATCAACAAATTGCCCGTCATTATCAGTTGGGTTAATCATCCGCCAGAACGCATCCAGCAAAGTTTCATAGCTGATTAGGTTGGGATCGTAATAAACCTGAACGCTTTCTACATGCCCCGTAATACCCTTCGAAACGTCCTCATAGCTGGGGTTGGCAACGTGTCCACCACTAAAGCCGGAAATAACTTCCTTTACACCCGGCAGTTTTTCAAAATCCGATTCCGTACACCAAAAACAGCCACCGGCAAAAGTGGCAATGGATTCGTTGACCGACTTTACTCGCGCGGTTGTTTCGGCGTAACTGTTACCTGTAAACAGCGCGACAATAACACTATAGACTAAAAATACACTCGCTCTCATGGTGCGCCTTGCTTAAGTGAGTTAAGGATTGATGGCGTTTGTTTGCCATACTTTTATTAATGCGCGTGATTATGTTCGTGTTTGTGATCATGTTCCGGCACCGGTTCTGGTACATCGGGATGATGATGTTCATCGGCGTGTTCATGATCATGACCACCTTCAGTAACCGGAACCGCCTTAACCGCGACGCCATATTGATAAACCATTAAACCACCCAAATCAGCACCCAGCACCATCAGCACACAAAGCATGGCGGCCAGTAACAAGAACAAAGTGTTAGCGACTCCCCGAATTAGACCCCCACTTTTTATCCGCCATGCCGATAACGCGATGGCTAGAGAAAGGACGGATAAACCAAAATGTTCATGACTCTCCATAATCTCATGTACATTTTCTCCGTGTACGACTGAACCTGCGGCCATAAATCCGGCAATGACCGTAAACACTGCGGCGATGCTACCAATATAAAGAAACCAGCTGGCAACAGCACGCCATTGCGGTTTTTTTGCCAACGTGGCGACAACGTCCAAAATAAAAAAAGCGGATAATAAGGCGATTGGAAAATGCACCAGTAAGGGATGAATATTATCCATACCGGAAATGCCCGGCAATAGTACAGAAAAACTATCTTTCGGCCCTTGGCTGATGAGGTTCTCAAAAAAAGCCAACAGGCTTGAAACACTTTCGACAATACCACCGCCGTGATCGGCATTACCATGAATTTGAAAAGATAAAAAGTTGTTCATTATATTATTTGATAGATTTTAAAAGGATAATCTACTTTATATTTGAGTAAATGCAAATATTCAGATTAAAGGTTAAAGAGGCGTAGGCCGGAATAAGACTCCTCATACACTTAAAGATATTAATTCATGTCTTAACTTGATGATGGGTAGCTGATTTTTTAATCATGTCGCTTGGCATCAAGCGGTAATTTATCAAAGATGGGGTGTTTGGCAACGCCATAAGGTTCCGGATAATAAACCGCGCCCAGATACAAACCGTCCGGCGGTGCGGTTATTCCGCCCTGCTTGCGGCATTTAACATCAAGTAATTCTTGCGTCCATTCTACCGGTTGTTTTTCTGATCCTATCGCCATTAGTACGCCAGCGATATTCCTAACCATGTGGTGCAAAAAAGCATTGGCGGAAATGTCGATAATCACTTTGTCTTCTTCCCGATAGACATCAATAAAATACATGGCCCGAAAAGGACTTTTGGATTGACAGCCTTGCGCCCGAAACGATGAAAAATCATGTTTACCGATTAAGTGTTGTGCAGCTTGATGCATTTTTTCGACATCCAGCGGTGCATGACACCACGTTACTTGCTTGCGCAATAACGCGGATTTAATGGGTCGATTGAGAATAATATAACGATAAAAACGGGCGATGGCGCTGTATCGTGCATGGAAATCACCGACCGCTTCTTTAACCCAGGTAATTCTGACATCATCAGGCAGATTACTGTTGCCACCCAGCATCCAGGCATGAAGATCCCGTTCTATGGTGACGTCAAAATGCACAACCTGCTCAAGCGCATGCACACCGGTATCGGTTCTTCCTGCACATTGCACCGTAACCGGATGATTGGCGACTTTTGATAAAGCTTGTTCAAGTACCTGCTGCACACTGCGTTGATTGGTTTGCCATTGCCAGCCCGAAAAACCACTACCATCGTATTCAATTCCTAAAACCAATCGTGTTTTATTCATGAATATAAACCTTAACCCCTGCTTCCACCCGATTAAATAAATCCAGCATATCAGCATTGTTCATGCGGATACAGCCATGTGAATCCGGCTTGCCAATCATTAACTCATCAGGGCAACCATGGATATAAATATAACGCCAGGCACTATCGACGTTGCCATAACGGTTTTTGCCAGGCTCCAAACCGCCTAACCATAGAATGCGGGTTAAAATCCAGTCACGCTGGGGGTATTGCTTGCCCAGCTCAGGGTTGTAAACTTCACCCGTTGCTCGTCTGCCTATAAACACCGCCTTGAGTGGCTGACCAGCGCCAATTTTAGCCCTGATGCTATGCCAGCCACCCGGTGTACATTCACTGCCCATTAGTTCGCCCATGCCATTTTTAGCGGTGGAAACGGAGTAGCTCTGCACTTTGTTCCCCGCCACATAAACCGTCAATTGCTGACTGGCGATATTAATATCCAGATAATCCTGTACCTCGACCGGCTCATTATTTTTCACACGCACTCAAACTCCATTCCAATCAGATCACAGATTTAACTTTATATGATAAAGCAATATCACTTAAAAAGTTAGCGTGGCAGGGTCTGCACAGCCTATTTTTGACAGGCAAAACCAAGTACAGCCCTGCATTTTCGGTTTGACTCTATCGTTTTTAATTGCTGAAATTAAATAAGTAGACTCGATATAAGGAAGTGGAATCGAAGTCACCTTATTTCATCGCTTTTCAGCTTAAACACTAAGCATAAAACAGTTATTATCTTTAAAAAAATCAGTGTCGTGATAAAATATATGTGACAATTTTGCCTGAGCAGACTGACCACTAACCACCACTGATGATAAAAACCCAGAAACCGCAGCCCAAACTGTTATTGGTAGATGACTCACCACTTGATTTGGCCACTTTGGCCGCTATTTTAACTGAATACCGTTTGTTTACCGCGACTGATGGTCTACAAGCTTTATTGGTTGCCAGTCAAGAGCAACCAGATTTGATTCTGTTGGATATAGGAATGCCTGGCATAAACGGTTACGAAATCTGCCAACAACTTAAACAACAAGCGACTATTCAACACATTCCGGTCATCTTTGTTACGGGTCTGCATGAAGAAGAATATGAAGCAGAGGGCTTTGCTAGTGGTGCTGTGGACTACATCACCAAACCATTACGACCCAACATTGTTCGGGCGCGTGTGGCGGCGCATTTAACACTTAAAGAACAGTGTGACCGACTGTCACTAACAGCGAATACCGATATACTAACCGGCATCGCCAACCGTCGCCATTTTGAAACCGTGATACAAAATGAATGGAACAGAGCCTTACGTTATGAAAAGTCCCTGTGCCTTATTATGGTTGACGTAGATTACTTTGGACATTACAACGATCTTTATGGACATGCCGCTGGCGACGATTGTTTAAAAGCTATCGCCAACAGCCTTAACATGACTCTGCGTAGGGCTGGTGATATGGTTGCTCGCTGGGGCGGCGAGGAATTTGTTTGCTTGTTGCCGGAAATGCCTCAGGAACAAGCCATTAAACTGGCGGAGAAAATATTGCACCGAATTCATGACTTAAGAATTACCCATGCAGGATCTACTGTTAACGATTACGTTACGGTTAGTTTGGGGTTGGCAGCTCTAAATCTCACCCATCACACTGCCTGGCAAACGTTACTTAAGCAAGCGGATCAGGCGCTTTATCGTGCAAAAAAGCAAGGACGAAATCGCCTGGTTTGGTAGTATAAAATCAGCCAAGCCTAATACTGCGGTTGGAGTAAAACAACTTTAGCTATTTTTACAGGCAATAGCTGAAGTTATTGCACTCCGTTTTTAAAAACTTTCGCTTAACTTAACACCATTGGGGTGGGGGATTATTCCTTACAGCTCAACGGCACTAAGCTCTTCACAATGCTGTTGCAGTGCTGCCAGTGTTACTTCTAAACAAGGCAACAATTCTTCGGCCAATCGCAATAACGTCGGCAAGTCATTTTGGTAGCTGCACGCCTCCATTTCTTTGGCTAACACACTCAACACAGTGGCGCCAAAAGTAGCCGCACCACTTTTTATAGAGTGTGCTTCAAAGCCCAGCACGGATACTTCCCGTTGTTTTATGCCAAGCTTGATTGCCTCCTGACGTTTTATTAACTCACTCATAAAAATGCGTAACAAAGAGAGTACTTTTTCCACCCCAAAATCATCTAGGAATTGTTGCAGTATCTTTTCATCCAGTAACCGTAAATTGACTAGGGAATTTATCGGCGGCGTTTCGACAGGAGTGGAATTATTGCCTGAGGCATTGCACCATTTTTGCACTAAGTTCAACAGATCGGTTTTATTAATGGGTTTGGTAGCAAAGCCGTTCATACCGGCGGCCAAACATTGCTCTTTGTAGCCTTTAAAAGCATGAGCGGTCATGGCAATAATAGGTACTGTGGCGGCTGCGCCACCCAATAGACGAATACTGCGTGTGGCCTCCATACCGGTCATATCGGGCATGGAGACATCCATAAAAATCAAATCATAGTCTTCAGTCTGCACCGCTTTGATACCTGCAGCGCCGCAATCAGCAAGATCCACCTGATGACCACCGTTACTTAGGAGCGCGCCAAGTACTGCTTGGTTAGCGAGACTGTCTTCTACCAGCAACAAACGGGCAGTCACAAAAGGTAAATCAAGCGTATTGATGAAAGAGTTGGTAGACGTTAATAAGGTCTGAGGCACAGCAGCAGCCTCACCAAAACTAAACCAAAAACGACATCCCGCACCCAGTTGACTTTCCAGTCCCAAATGCCCGCCCCATAATTCCACCAACCGCTTTGAGATAGAGAGACCCAAGCCAGAGCCACCGTATTTACGAGTGTCGAAAGGATCAACCTGAGTAAACAAGTTAAACAACTTGGGTTGTATGTCTTCGGCAATACCAATGCCGGTATCAATAACCTCAATCAACAATACGCCATCGCCCGCTTCAGCCTGACGCGGTGACAGCTTTATCTTAACGCTGCCGCAGTGAGTAAACTTGATGGCGTTACTCAGGAGATTAAGCAATACCTGCCTAAAACGCCACGGGTCGCCGCTAATCCAGGGAGACAAATCGGGGGCCAACTCAAGGCTTAAGTCTATGTTTTTGGTTTTTGCGCCCTCTGTGACTATTTCCACAACCTCATTGATGACTTGTTCAACATCAAATACCGTGTTTTCCAATTCCAGCTTGCCAGCCTCAACTTTTGTTAAATCCAAAATATCATTAACCAACATAAGTAGATTGGTGCCGGCATCTTTTGCAATATGTAAATAACTTTGTTGGGTGGTGTCAAGAGTGGTCTCAGCCAGCAGTTCTTGCGTACCCAACAAGGCATTCAGCGGGGTGCGTATTTCGTGACTCATCATCGCTAAAAACAGGGATTTAACCTGATTTTCCTGTTCTGCCAACTCTCGACTCTCGCGTAAAGTTGCCTCTGCCCGTTTAGCTTCGGTAATATCCCGTATAGTCGCGGTAAAATAACTTTGATCGCCAGAGTAGATCGCAGTGACCGCCATTTCTACCGGAAATTCTCCAAGCAGTCGATGCCGGGCGATCTGCTCAATACGCTGCCCCATCATGTTGCTTTCTCCGGTCGTTAAATAATGCTGAAAACCCTGCCGATACAACTCGTGAAAGCGTTCCGGCATAAACAATTCGTGCATAGGTTTACCCAGTACGTCACCTATCGTATAGCCGAACATTCTTGAAGCAGCTGGATTAAATCGACAAATATTGCCCAGTTGGTCAATAGTGATAATGGCGTCCAGACTGGATTCCAGCACTGCTTTTTTCATACTTTCGCTAATCCGCAGTTGATCGTTTAACCGCTTGCGTTCAGTGATGTCAAAACAGGAGCCGATATAGCCCAGGAAAACGCCCAGTTCGTCATAACGCGGTACACCTTTATCCAGCAACCAGCGATATTCGCCGTCGAAACGGCGCAAGCGATACTCCATGGTAAATTCTTGCCGTGCATCAAAGGCAGCCTGGTAAGTATTCAAGCAATGCTGCAAATCCTCCGGATGCACACCCTCAGCCCAGCCATTGCCGATCTCTTGTTCCATAGTACGCCCGGTAAATTGCAGCCAGACTTTATTAAAAAATTCACATCGATTGTCCAATCCTGCAGTCCAGATTAAGACGGGTGCATTATCGGCTATGATACGAAAACGGCTTTCGCCATCAGTCAACGCTTCTTTAACATGTTTGCATTCGGTGATCTCTGTGGGCACACAACCCACGCAATTAATATTGCCTTGCCTTTGCTGTACCTCTTCTTCCCGTTGTGTGACAAAGGGTAAAGACAATAGTCGCGGAATAACCCATACCATGAGTGCGGCGGTGGCGACTGAAATAATAGCGGTAAAACTTTTAAATAAGGCATCCAGCCAATATAAGGGGTGCCAAATCGTAAGCACCGACAATAAATGCGTGGTGCCGCAAGCAAGCATAAATCCGGCAAACAAGACAACCACCCAAGGATAGGGAAAGTCTTTACGCTGCCGGATAAAATAAACCAGCGTAACGGGAATGGAATAATAAGCAAGCGTAATCAGAAAATCCGAGATAGCGTTTAGCCAAATTAATAATGGGCTCAACGCCGAGTAATGGGTGGGAGGGGTAAAGTCTTTAATACCCAAAAGATCAATCAGTGGCTGCATTGGCTGGTTGAATTAGTGATGATTTTCAATAAACGCTATTTGTATAGGGAATTATTAAAACCTAAAAAAACTATTTCGTCCACGAAAAGATAAAAAAAACCGAAACCTGCGAAAAAACGACATAAAACGACATGAAACTGAAAATTATTTTTCACCACGAAGGACACGAAGAAAGAAATTCGCTGCTTCCCAAGCTCCAGAGACTGTGAAAGTATTATCAAAAACAACCAAAATCAACACAAAATAGCAAAAAACCTCCTGTAAGTCATTGATTCTTTGTTTCCGAAATCAAAATTCAACCCGAATTTTGAATACTTTCACAGTCTCTGGAGCTTGGGAAACAGCGGACAGCGGGAACTTCTTTTTCTTCGTGTTCTTCTTTTTCTTCGTGTTCTTCGTGGTGAAAAGTTTTTGTGTTTTATCCCGATTTAAAGCTACCGGTCTATATGGGGTTCAAGGTGAACAATATGTCCGTGCTCGTCATAAAAAACGGTAATCATTGAAGCCGTTCGGCACTGTTGTAATTCATCGGCTTTTACCTGATAAAACGCACACAGCTCGGTATCATTAACTTTTTTTTGCGATGCCGGTAGTATCGACCGCTTCCGTAAGGCACGATAAAGTACCCAAACTAACCAAAGCGTAGCCATAATTAGTAAGGTTACACCGTATATTTCCATCAGTTCAAGCAGGCTTTTGTAACCACCAAACCAGCGCATTTGATTAATCATTTTTTTATCGCCCAACACCCAACTGCATAAGGTGACCAAGGGCACCAATAAATAAATCCACATCCCCCAACAAATCGCCCAGACGAAGAAAGCGCCCAAGCGTTTTTGCAGACTTTGTAAATGCGGTGCATTAATAATGTAGCCTTTCATTTATGGCGCAAACCTCTGTCGACGGTAACCCATACAGCACGCAATCCGCGCTTCTTTTTTATCGCCCTAACGGAACCGACAATCGTGGTGCCTACATTGATAAGCCAGTACACAAGGGGATACCACACCATCCAGTAATAATATCGCGCAACGCCGCCAGTACTGGCTTCGTAACGCGAATCAATAAACAGGCTGACACCAAATTGTATTAAGCAGGTCAAGCTTAGTAACATGCTGGTCCAACTGGGGCTTAAATCATGTAACGATTGATTGGTTGATTCGTTAATTAATGCCACAGGTATATAGAATAAATGCAACAAGATCAAAAATGCCCAGAAAATACTGATTAAGCATTCACCGTATAACAACCACATACCTCGCGATGACCAGCGAAAAAGGGCGGGGAAATACCGCAGTAACACTTCGGTACCACCCTGCGCCCAGCGTGCCCGTTGTTGCCACAAGCCACCCAGGGTTTCCGGCATCAACACCCAGCACAAGGCGTTGGGTTCAAAATAGATAGTCCAGCCAGCCAACTGCAATTTCCAGCTAATGTCGATGTCTTCAGTGACCATGTCGTTGCTCCAATAACCCACGTCATGCAATGCAGATTTACGGAACGCAGCGATAACCCCGGAGACGGTAAATACTTTGCCATAGGATCGTTGCGCCCGTTTGATCATGCCGACAATGGCTGAAAATTCGCCTACCTGAATCCGGCCCAATAAGGTCGAGCGATTGCGTATGCGTGGATTACCGGTAACGGCGCCCACGGTGGGATTATCATTAAAATGCCGTACCATCCAGGCAATGGCTTCGGGAGCCAACAAGGCATCACCATCAATGCAAATCAAAATTTCACTGTTAGCCAGCAGGGCAGCAGTGCGCAAGCCCATCGCTTTGCCTTGGTTGGTGTGTAAATTAATCACACGAAGCTGAGTGTGTTGTTCGGCTAAGCCCTGCAATATTTCCAGAGTGTTGTCTTTACTGCCGTCATTAATGGCGATAATTTCATAGTCTGGGTATTTTTGCCGCAGTAAAACGTCTATGGTTTCACGAATATTTTCGGCTTCGTTATAGCAGGGAATCAAAATTGAAACAGGCGGGTAATCCTTTAGCTCTGGCAGATGTTCGGCATTACCTTGCTGATGCCATTCATAACGGCTATAAAAAATAATCGCTCCAAACATCCAGATGTAAGCCATAAACAAAGGGTAGTAATAAATAAAACCTTCGATGGCGGCATCCAGCGGTTGCCATGCCAGAAACATTTGATGCCATTGACTTTGCAGCGAAGTACTTAGGTGTTGCAAGGAACTATTCATGGTCTGGCATGTAGCGAAAAATGCTGTTGTAAATCCTTTAAACGCGGCTGATCCGTAAACACATTGTCTGGATAATAACCTATATGACTGACGCCCAATTTTTTCAACAATTCCAGTTGTTCAATAAATACCGGCATGGGGATTTTCTCTTGGGTTTTCCAGTTTACAGCTTGCAACTCAAACACGGTTTTTTTAAGCCCCTCGGGCTGTTTAACTGCTGCCTTTACCAATTGCGTAAGCCATTGCTTGGGATTTTTGGCTTCTTCCATAAAAGGCATGGCTTCTATGGCAACGTAATCATAATGGGCTAAAAAGGATTGATAAGATTGTGCGTACCATTCTTCGCTGTAGGGCTTTAACAAAGGCAGTGCATAAAAATTACGCGCGGTCTTTATATCCGGTCGATAAATACGCACCCGATCGGCCAACTCATCGGTAAACTGGTTGATCAAATCGGTTTTATGTTGCGCCCAGGCCATGCGCATGGCGGAGGTTGCATGCAGTTGTTCAAATTGATCAGGCAAGCCCCACACTTCTTTGGCATAACTTAGCGCCAGCGGGGATACATCTTCATAATCGGATAAAATGCCGTCATCATGAAACAAGATGCCGTCAAAATTACACTGCTTGGCCAAATCTTCATAAATCTCAGCGACATATTGACGCGCTTCAGGGTTAAACGGTGATAGTCGGGTGTAAATATGACTGGATAATTGTGCCTTGCCATCCCGCCATTCTTGCACATACCAAGATTCCGGTGCTTTGCCCTGATAAGCCATAATCGGCATCCAGGCATAAACTTTGACCCTGGCGACTATTTTTAACTGCCAAGCCACCCGATTAAACAAGTCCTGTATAACCGGCAAATGTCGGTTAGGAAAATATAAGGCATCGGCATTGCCATCCCCATCAGGATCGGCATAAGCCTGCAAAAAAACCGTGTTGATGTGCAGGTCTTTAATGCGCTGTATCGCCGCATCCAAATTACGTTCCAGTTGCTTTGGGTCTTTATCGTAAAGATAATCCATATCCAGATGCGCTACCCGCAACGGCAGGTCAGTACGTAGCTTGGTAACAATCTCTGCAAATTGCTTAACATCGGGATTATCGACCATAATCAAACGCCGCAAGGTACTGATATCAGCGAGCGTGTTAAAGCCGTCCATCAGTCGCATGGTGATTGGCATTCCTGCTTCACGCGCGGCTTGCACGGTCATTTGATTATATTCTCCATATGGCCAAACCATCACACGGGGCCTTACACCGGCATGTTGAAAGATAAACTCGGCACTTTTCAACAAGGCGGCATTAATGCGTAAATGATAATCTTCGTCCGTTTCATAAACCAGCATGGGGTCGTCATAAATGCGCGTAACCGCCGCTGCCTGGGTATTGCCTTGCGGATTACCCAGTACACCTTTATGCAGATCGTAACTGTGGGAGGCGATTTCAACCAAGCCGGACTTTACCAATTCTCTGACCTGTTCCCAAGTAAGCAAGGGCTTGCCCGGATCGTTAGCGGTAACATTACCGTCCATCCAGGTTCCCACCAAGGCAACCGTCGCTGAATAATGATATTTTTTTAATAATGGAAAAATATGGGTATAAAAACTTTGATAGCCGTCATCAAAGGTCAACAGCGCGCCCTTAACAGGCAACTCAATCTTACCTGCTGCGGCATCAAGGATATTTTGTACGCTAATAATCTGGTAGCCATTTTTTTTAAGCCACGCCAGATGCTCTTCAAAATGATCGATACTGACGTCCATCGAATTAAAAGGCGGCTTAGCGCCTTCCGCACCAACAATGTCGTGATAATTAAGAACCAAAAAATGATGCTCTGTGGCTGATGCGGCGCCGAAAAAACCAGCCAGGATAATCAAGCAACTTAATTTTTTAATGTAATTAACAGCGGCAAAAGGGGTAAAAAGAGTCATGTCATCCAAATTGTAAAGCTCACCTACGATGGCACACATAGTAACCGAAAAATGTGCAAAACCGTTTGAATAATGGGTGATAAATGAAAAAATTGTATTTTTTAACAGAGGCACCGAAGATTAGTCAGCCAATAACTGCTCAATTCTATGAAAAACATCTGCAAACATGTCTTTGGTCAAGCGTTTGGTTTGTACGTTATAACGACTGGTATGATAAGAATCAACCAGTGTGCGTCCATCCGGCAAGGTGTATTGTGCATTATGGGCAAAAGGGGCACTACTCAGCTTTAGGTTGCAGGCTTTTAAAACGGCCTGATGCGCAACGGTGCCCAAGGCTAATATCACTGCCTGTTCTGGCAGGGTTTTTAACTCGGCGGCCAAAAATTGATTGCACTGATTAATTTCAGTTCCGGTTGGTTTATTTTGCGGAGGCAGGCATTTAACGGCATTGGTAATTCGACAACGGTTAAGCTCCAGGCCGTCCGCCAAAGATTCCGACAGTAATTGATTGCTGTAACCAAATTCATAAAGTGCTTCATAAAGCAGTAGCCCCGCATAATCTTTGGTAAACGGTCGTCCCGTCGCATTGGCACCATGCAGCCCGGGAGCCAAACCGACAATCAATAAGCGGGGATTTTTATCGCCAAAAGGCGCTACCGGTCGGGCATGGTAGTCGGGATGCTTCTGTTTTACTTCACACAAAAAATCATCCAGGCGTTTACATAACCGACAATCCTGATCGAATATTTCTTTTGAAAACATATTTGGTGAGGTTAAAGGGGAAAGGTGAAAGGCGAAAGGTTCAAGGCTGCTTAACCGACTATTAAGGATTTTTTATTCACCACGAAGATACGAAGTTTTTTTCTTCGTGTCCTTCGTGTCTTCGTGGTGATTTGTATATAGGACTTTCATGATCCTGCTTATTCTCTGACGGGTTTCTTATCCAGTTTTCTTTGCAAGGTGCGCCGGTGCATGTTGAGTGCTCTGGCAGCGGCTGAAATATTACCGTCATGCTGCATTAGTACTTTTTGCAGGTGCTCCCATTCCAGGCGCTTTATGGATAAGGGATTTTCACTAATCAAGACCGATGAGTCGCCTTCATTTTTATGAAGCGCACTGACAATTTCATCGGCATTAGCAGGCTTGGTTAAATAATGGATAGCACCGAGTTTTATGGCCTCAACCGCTGTGGCGATACTGGCAAACCCGGTCAGCATGACAATTTGTGTATTGTCATCCAAAGAAATCAGCTTTTTTACCAGTTCCAGACCAGATTCATAGCCAATACGCAAATCGATTACGGCATATTCAGGAAGGCTTTGTTCAGCCAGAATCATGCCATCTTTTACATTGGTAGCCACCAGCACATCATAATTTCTTTTTTCCAATGCGGACTTTAATACACTGCAAAAAGTTTCATCATCATCCACAAGTAACAGTCGGGGGTTATCCGTTTCCAAGATCGTCATTATCAGTCTCAGTATTTAAAAGGGGAAGTGTGATTTCAACACAGGCACCGCCTGAATCAGTATTATATAGGTTAATATTTCCGCCTAAGCGATTGATCGTGGAATAGGTTAAAAACAAACCTACACCCAACCCCCGTTTTTTACTAACAACGGGTTGTTTACCTGCAAACTCAACAATCTCTGAAGAAAATCCTGGGCCAAAATCCTGAATCTTGATGGTTATATTATCTAAATCCCAAGTTGCGTGAAATTCTATACCCAATTCAGTCGGGGACGCTTCGGCGGCATTATTTAAAATGTTAATCAATGAATGGGTCAAGGTGCGTTCAGCAATGATTTTAGCATTGATAGCAACCAAGGGGTCGATAAAAAAACTAAGCTTTGCACCTGGCTTGTGGGTTCGCCATTGCTTTATGACATCATCAATATAATCTGTTAATAGTATCACGCCACCTGATTCGGCACGCATTTCACCTGCTGATGCGGACATGACTGATAGAGCCTCTTTACAACGATTAATCTGTTGTTGCATGATCAACATTTTTTCGTTCAAATCCGGGTAACGGTGGCCAGGATACTCCTGTTCGAGTTCGTGAGCGACTATCGCAATAGTGCCCAAAGGGGTTCCCATATCGTGCGCGGCACTGGCCGCCAACGTACCCAAGGCAACAACACGCTCATCCCTTAACGCATTTTCTCTGGCTTCAGCCAAGCTTCGCTCCTGAACCCTGAGTGTTCTGGCCAACTCAACTACAAAAAATGCAACCAATCCGGCACTAAATACAAAACCAAACCACATCCCAAACATGTGTAAACTAAAGTAACTTTTATCATGCATGACGTGCGAATTTTGCAGCATTCGATAACTTTCTGCATTTGACTGTATCATGGACGGATCAGGCATGTGGGGCTCTATAGACGGTAAGGGAATATTAAACGCAATTAACATGGTATACAAGGATGTGGTTAATATCACCATATACCAGGCATACGCTTGGGGCAACATGATAGCGGTAATAATTAGGGGCAACAGAAATACCCAAGTGATTGGGTTGGAGGCACCGCCCGTCAGGTACAACAGCGCCGCGATGGTAAAGACATCAACTGATATCTGCGTAAAAATTTCCAGCTCGGTGACCGGTTCATCGGTCTCCAGACGCATTGACGTATAAAGATTAATTGCGCCTGATGAAAGCACCACCAACCAAAGTTGCTGCTCCGGCAAGTTTATTTTAAGGCCATAGACGGATAAAATAATTAATACGACCTCACCCAGCATCATCATATTTCTGAGAATAAAAAGCCATTTAAGGTTTTGTCGAACCGGAATCTGTGATTTTGGCGATATATGTGTCAGCATTTTATTGGCTAGTTGAGAATGATTGGGAATTAAATGACGCGAAAGGCCTAAAAATTATAGGCGTAAAATTAAAGCAGCAAGATTTTTTGACTTGCGCTCTTACCATTAAAAGGGAACTGCGACAATATGTCACATTTTTATTTGTAGTGTCTGTTGCTATTATTAGCCTAACTTTTAAAGCTCTTAACGAGTTTTTTAGCTGAAAGTTGCGTTATATCACTCCTAATAGCCTCCAGGCGGTTTTTTAAACCGCCATTTTTTTGTCTTTTGTTACTCATCGCTAATCAAAATCGACGCCTAATCCGCCCAGACCGCAGTAACCCATGGGTTCTTTGGCCAAATATTGTTGATGAAAATCTTCTGCATAATAAAAAATACCAGCGGGCATAATCTCTGTGGTTATTTGATCAAAACCTGCTTGCGTTAACAAATGCTGGTAAACTTTTTTTGACATAAGTGCTTCATCGAGTTGTTGCTGGCTGTTGGTATAAATTCCGGATCGATATTGCGTCCCACTGTCGTTACCTTGACGCATGCCCTGAGTCGGATTATGGGATGTCCAGAACACTCGAAGCAAGTCTTGGTAACTTATTAATAACGGATCATAAATAACTTTTACTACTTCGTTATGCCCGGTCAAGCCCGTGCATACTTCATCATAAGTCGGGTTGAGAGTATAGCCACCGCTATAACCCACTGCGGTACTAAAAACGCCAGGTTGTTTCCAGAATTTTCGTTCAACACCCCAAAAGCAACCCATGCCAAATATTGCCTGTTGCAAGTTAGCCGGAAAAGGCGGTGTAATGGGATTGCCCGTTACAAAATGTTTATTGGTAATGCGCATTTCAGTCACTCTGCCAGGTAATGCTTGATCGGGTTCGGGCAGGGTAAGCTTTTTTGATGATAAAATCATAACTTATGGTATTTTGGTGGACGAATTAAGCGAGTGTTACTTTTTATAGTACCGGAATTAATTATTATAACAAAGCAGTTACTGTTAACGAGAGAGTCATGAGAGAGCAAGATTTATTACGCCGTTTTTTATTTGAAGAGTTGGGCGTCCGGGGTGAATGGGTTAAATTAACCACCAGTTGGCAAGCGGCCAAGCAGCATCAGCAGGGCCCTTTAAATGCGCAACTTCAATTAGGACAGGCATTTGCGGCGGTGGTTATGCTGTCGGCAACCATCAAATTTAACGGCTCGATGATACTTCAGGCGCAAGGTGATGGTGACTTTAAAACTCTGGTTGTACAATCCACGCATGATCAAAAGATACGCGGTTTGATCCGCAGCAATGACCACGTTCCTGAAGGCTCATTAGAAAACATGTTTGGGCAAGGACGACTGGTATTAACTATTGAGCCTGATGATGCCCAACCTTATCAGGGCATTGTGCCGCTGCAAGGTAAAAATTTGGCAGACGCCTTACAAACTTATTTTGAGCAATCCGAGCAACTTAAAACCCGGTTATGGCTGTTTGCCAATGAAACCGAGGCCGTAGGTTTATTATTACAAGAACTACCTACGCAAAATAACGATAAGACGGATTGGGAACATATTGAGATACTGGCAAACACAGTCACCGAGCAGGAATTGCTGGATCTGGATTGTGAAGATTTGTTGTATCGATTGTTTAATGAAGAATTGGTCAGACTATTTGATGCCGAACCGGTTGAGTTTCGGTGCGCCTGTTCAAGGCCACGCATAGAGAGAACACTCCGTGCACTGGGCGAAGTGGAACTGGAAAGCATTTTGCTAGAGCAAGGCCGCATTGCAATAGCGTGTGAATTTTGTGGTGAGCACTATCATTTTGACAGGATTGATGTAGACGCGTTGTTATCTGCAGAAGGCGTGGCCAATCCCTCTAAAACACGACATTAATTACTCCGTAAAATGAAACGATTTTTTATATTAATACTATCACTTTGGCAGCAACGCCTGAAACTTTATGTCGTTGCGGCCCTGACAGGAGCCATTATTGGTGTTGTGGTGCTGGCTCCCAGCTACGATTATATAGATTCCAAAACGCATACTGATAATGCGGCCTCATCAATCGATTATATGTCGAGCCAATTTAAAGAGCTCTTAAAAGGTAATGTATTCCAAAATAGCATGATATTGTTTTATGCAGAAATTGGTGCCATGCTGGGTTTATTAACTATTGGTCTATACAGCTTTTTAAATAAGCGGTTATTGCGTATTGAACTATTAAAAATGGAACTGGATAAGGATATACCTTTAATCATTCGGCAAGGCGAAGGGCCTTTACTGGAATTTAAATCCTCTTTTCGATGGGACTTGGAGCAATCATGTACCAACCGACAACTTGAAAGCGTTGTATTAAAATCCTTGGCAGGATTTCTCAATAGCCATCATGGAGGAACATTATTAATTGGGGTGGCAGATGATGGCCGGATTGTTGGTTTGGATAACGATTTCAAGACGCTTAAAAAGCAAAATCAGGATGGCTTTGAACAGACACTGATGACAGCGATAGCAGCTAATCTTGGCGCTGATTTGTGCACACACATTAGTATTTTGTTTCATGTTATAGAGGCTAATGCTATTTGTCGTCTGATTGTTTTACCCTCGGATAGACCGGTATTTTTAAATCAGGGAAACACGCCCAAACTGTTTCTAAGAACGGGGGGCGGAACGCGGGATTTAAACATCCAAGAGGCGCTGGAGTTTGCGCCCATCCGCTGGAAAAGAACCCATTAGCCAATGCGTCACAAGTTTTCTTATTCACCACGAAGGCACGAAGAGCACGAAGAAAAACAAATAAAAATTCGTGTTCTTGTATGGCTACAAAGCTTCAAGCGGAACGGAGTTTGTAACTTCGTCCCACCGTTAAGCGACAGTTTTTTTAAAAAATGGAGTGCAATAGCTTCAGCTATTGCCTGTAAAAACAGCTAAAGCTGTTTTTACTCCAGCCGCAGTATTATATTATTACGATGCTTAACTTAACGACTAACTTGGGCAATCCAGTCTTGCAGGTTGTAATAATTGGTAATACGAGCCACTTTGTTGTCACGGATTTCAAAAAACGCACCGGCGGGTAAGTGATATTTTTGTCCGTTTGCAGCTGGCAGTCCTTCATCTGTTTTAATATACTCACCCAACACAACAAATTCAGCAGCGGCACGTTTGCCATCGGCAGTCGCCATAATGACCATATCAACCAATTGTTCTTTGTAGTTGAAGTTCATACACGCCATGAACTGGGTAAAGGCTTCTTTTCCAATTTCCCGTTTGCCTTGATTGATGTCATGGATCACATCATCAGTGAGTAAATTTAAAAAAGTCTCCATATCGCCGCCATTAAAAGCCGCATAGTAGCTTTCTACCAAGTTAATACTGTCTTGTTGGTTCATGTTTTTCCAAGTTTATAAGTTAGTAATAGGTTGCATTGTCCATGAAAAGCACGAAAACCAAAAGTAAGTACTTCCAAGCGATACGATAAATAGTTATCTTAAGTGAGAAAAGATTGCAAACCTCCGACCGGCATGGAGTTTTTATGCATCTTTCATTCGGAGGTCATTATTCTTCCGATAGCTTATAGACGGCAAACAACAACAATGCAGCCGTCAACACCGCTATACCAATAATTGCAAGTAAACCCATTAGCATAACTATAGCTCCTTGATCTCTTTTGTTCTCTGAGAAATCTTGATTACCAATAAAAAAATAACTACTAATAAAAATACGGTAAAAAATGCACCAAGCCAAAATATAGAATCTACATGACTCTCATCAAATCGTTTGATTATTCCACCCACTACAATTATCAACATACCGAATGTCAAACTCATTGCCACTCTTAAAAGTATTTAAAATGTCTTTAACTTCATCTAATTTACTAATAATTTCACAATACATTTTAATTTAATGACTGTCAATTTTAAATCAATCCTTTCCCCAGCCGCCCTCACGCAAGGTCACGGTTCGGTTAAAGACCAACTTACCGTCAACGCTGTCCACCGTATCCAGGCAAAAATAACCAATTCGTTCAAATTGATAGCGACCCTCTGACTTTGTTTCTGCCAGACTGGCTTCTACGCGGCAACCGTTAAGAACTTCCAGTGAATCCGTATTGATGGCATCCAAAAAATTCTCTTCATTATCAGGGCTAGGCACTGTAAATAAGCGGTCATACAAGCGAATTTCTGCCGGATGTGAATGTTGCTCGGAAACCCAATGAATAACGCCTTTTACCTTACGTCCTTCCGGATTTTTGCCCAGCGTGTCAGGATCATAAGTACAACGTAATTCAGTCACAAGCCCTTCAGCATTTTTGATCACTTCGTTACATTTTATAACGTAAGAGCCACGTAAACGAACCTCACCGCCGTCAATCAAGCGCTTGAATTTTGGTGGCGGAATTTCGGCAAAATCATCCTGTTCAATCAAGATCACTTTAGAAAAAGGCACGTTGCGTTTACCCAGTTCAACTTTTTGCGGGTGATTGCTTATTTCCAGTTGTTCCGTTTGGTCTTCAGGATAATTGTCTATCACCACGCGTAACGGTTGTAAAACCGCCATAGCTCTGGGTGCATTTTCGTTTAAATCTTCACGAATACAATATTCCAGCACACCCATTTCTATCCATGAGTTTTGCTTGGTAACACCGATGCGTTCACAAAAATCCCGTATCGATTTGGGGGTAAAGCCGGCCCGACGCAAACCGGCAATAGTCGGCATACGCGGATCATCCCAGCCATGTACATGTTTTTCCATCACCAACTGATTCAATTTGCGCTTGCTGACAATGGTGTATTCCAGTTGCAGTCTGGCAAATTCTATTTGTTGGGGATGGCTGGGGGTTTGCAATTGCTCAAGTACCCAATCATAAAGTGGTCGGTGATCTTCAAATTCCAAGGTACACAAAGAATGAGTAATCCCTTCAATGGCATCAGAAATACAATGCGTATAATCGTACATGGGATAAATACACCAGGTATTGCCAGTACGGTGATGATGAACGCGACGAATCCGATAAATCGCAGGATCACGCATATTGATATTGGGTGATCCCATGTCAATTTTAGCGCGTAATACATACTGGCCATCGGCAAACTCACCTGCACGCATCCGTTGAAATAAATCCAGATTGTCGGCAATGGAGCGACTGCGATCAGGACTTTCTTTACCGGGCTCGGTTAAAGTGCCGCGATAAAGTCGGATTTGTTCAGCCGATAAACTGTCAACATAAGCTTGACCTTGCTCAATTAATTGCTCGGCATAGTCATAAAGCTGCTCAAAGTAATCTGAGGCATGATGCAAGTTAGCCCATTCAAAACCAAGCCATTGCACATCTCGTTCAATAGACTGCATGTATTCGATGTTTTCTTTTTCAGGATTGGTATCGTCAAAACGCAAATTACAAGTGCCGTTAAATTCAGCGGCAATACCAAAATTTAAACAAATCGATTTTGCATGGCCAATATGCAGATAACCATTAGGTTCAGGCGGAAATCGGGTTGCGACCTTGCCCTCGTTTTTGTTTTCTTTAAGATCATTAGTAATAATCTGGCGAATAAAATTTGCGGAAAGCGGGTTATCGTTTGTGGACATGTTTTTTAATGGATTATGGTTATTGACTTTAAAGGTTCAAGGCATATTAAGATGTGGATTTTCACTTTTTACCTGATCATTTCTTTTTGATATAAAAAATTTGCTGATTATCCTGTTTTATCAATTCAATGATTTGGTGGCCCGCTTGGTTGGTAAAAACACCAAAATCCAAATGTGCGGCAGGATCGGTTGCAATAATTTTTACCACATCACCACTCGCCATTATCATCAACGTTTTTTTTAAACGCAATAAGGGTAAAGGACACAGTAAACCACTGGCATCAACTTCCTGACTAAATTCAATCATTGTTTTTTAGTTACTCACAAAACTGTAGACTGCTTATAATACCATTCCCTAATGAATCTATGAATCATCATAACGAAATGGATTATTTTCCCGTTTTTGTAAAACTTACAGACCAAGATTGCCTGGTCATCGGAGCCGGTGAAATAGCCGCCCGAAAAATTGATCTGTTAGCGCGTGCCGGTGCAAAAATAACAGTCATCGCCAACCAAATAAGTCACCATGTAGCCAGCCTGGAAGCCTCTTGCCGGTTAACGATACTACAAAAAGCCTTTGACCCGGCTGATGTCCGTGGCTTTAGACTGGTCATATCGGCAACAGATAATAAAGAAACCAATTCTGTGGTTGCCAAAGCTGCTGAAGAACAAAATATTTTGGTTAATGTGGTTGATAGTCCCGCGTTATGCAGTTTTATTTTTCCGGCTATTATTGATCGCTCGCCTATCGTTGCCGCCGTATCTTCCGGCGGCGCTGCGCCGGTTTTAGCGCGATTACTCAGAGCCAAGATTGAAACCATCATTCCGCCCGCTTACGGACAACTGGCACACCTTGCGGAAAGT
>JBAXUR010000046.1:0-24903 GCA_037129595.1 Methylococcaceae bacterium
AATCAGAACCTTCAAGTTGATAACAAACCGGATAAGGACTAACCGGAATAACCAAGGCTGGATCAAGTGTTGCAAAAACAAGTCGCGCTTTTTTTCTTGCCAGCGAAGTTGTTGTCGGCCCAACCAAACGCTCCAGCAACTTCCAAACCGAAGACGGCAGCGCTTTTATCATACCGGCCACAATGACCTTGGTTGACGACTGCAAATGCGGATGTAAGCGTATCAACTGATCCTCAAGCAAAGCCAATGTTTTAGGCGCTTTAATTAAAACCCAATCAAACGAGCCTTCCAGCGACTCAAGACTGGTGATTAATTTAACACCGTGCTCAGGCAAACCATTTGCAACCAGATTAAGTCGTGTCGACTGTTGCGAAAGATAGGAATCTGATACCGCTTGAGGCCCAAAGGCACTCAGTGCAACAGCCAGCGCACCGAAACTGTCATTAACCAGTAAAATGCGGGGATCTGTCGCTGACTTCAAATCGTCTGCGAGGATATTAAGCAAGTATTCATCAGCGGCATCCCAAGCACGCAACAACTCTAAGGGACGTTTTGGGAGCCGATTTAATTCAAACTCACCCTGAGCAACCGTCAACCGGCTCTCTGCATTAATCGTCATTGAAAATCCAATCTCAGGGTTACTTTAAGCGCGTGACATATATTTTCCGGTGTCGGTATTGACCTTAATCAACTCATCAGTCTCTAAATATTCAGGTACCTGAACCTCAACACCCGTCGCCAAGCGAGCCGTTTTAGTACGTCCGGATGCAGTCGCGCCTTTAATGGCTGGCGCTGTTTCTATAATAGCCAATACCACCGAACTGGGTAATTCAATACCCAGAACGGCATCATCAATCAACAAAGCCACAATACCTTCCAGGCCTTCGCTTAAATAGTTAATTTGGTCGTCCAAGTCCTCACGACTCAAACTGTACTGGGTATAATCCTCCATATTCATAAAAATATAATTATCCCCATCAATATAAGAAAACTGCACCTTGGCTCTTACCAAATCACTGTCTTTAAAAAAATCATCGCCTTTCAAGGACTCGTCTTGTTTTTGTCCTGTTTTGAGATTAGTAAAACGAATTTTATACAAAGTCGATGCCCCCCGCGATGAAGGACTTTTTGCATCAACCTGCTTAACTACATGAGGTACACCATTAATTTCGACAACCATTCCACGCTTTAAATCACTTGCCTTTGCCACACAACTCTCCTAAAAACATACAGTCAGCTGTCAAGATTGACAGCAAATATTTACATTAAAAACAAGGAGGTCAATCAATCGCTATCCACTAACCTAACCGCTTATAAAATCATTATAACGTAGAATGTCTGTTGAAATCCGACCAAGAAAAACTTATCTGTTTATTCTGAAAGGTTTTTGTTAATTTAAACACCCGTTAGGGATTATAATTAGCGGTCTAAAATCTTTAAATTATTTCCAACGGAAAAGCAATGAACGCCAGCGTAAAATTTTTAATCAGCCTCACTTTTATCACCTTGGCGGCGTGTTCAACTCAAGAAGTTAAACAAGCGGCAACACCCCCCCCAAATAACACCACCAGCATCCAAGATAGATCATCAACAGCAGCAACTGAAACCGAACCCGTATCTGGTCAAAGTCCACCAATGACCATCATGAAAGGCGACAAAAAATTAAACCTGGTCAAAATAATGGATGGCGGAATCTGTAAAAACGAGTATCAAGGCGCAACCGGTGCTTTTCTGCTTTATGCCGATACCAAAGACATAGAGCGTATCAAGAGTGAAAAAGGCGTTGCCGCTTTTAAAACCTTTGAAACTAAAATACAAGATCTTTCCGCCGACGTGCTACAAGAAGCTATTGATAAAACCAATCTTTCGGAAGATCCTTTTGCGCTCGGTGAAGATGAAGCACAGCAAAAACTGGCCACCAAACTAATCAACAATTTTCGTGATGCCGCAGTGAGTGCCGTTAAAACATTTAAACAAGAAACCACCTTAACGATTGATATTACCGCATTTCCTCCTTCCCTTATTTTTTATCAAAAAGGCTGTGAGGCAAATCACATCGATCCCGAAAAAACAGAGTCAGACAACCAGCTTAATGCCAACTATTAAAGCGCTTTGAGTATTAAAGCCCCTCTCCTGACTGGCGAGGGGACAAGCAATTCAAGTTGTTTACGACTCATGCCTAATCCGGCAAGCGCACGGCCATGACATCACATTTTGCATAATGCAGCACACTGTTTGCAGTTGATCCCAATAACAAAGCCAAACCATGACGACCATGTGAGCCCACCACAATTAAATCAACCTGCTCCTGCTCCGCAACATGAATAATTTCCTGCTTGGGAACTCCCCAAAGCAACCAGCGATTAGCTAAATCAACAGCAAGTTGATCACCCAACTGCATCAACTTTGATTTTTCCGCTTCCAACAACCCATCTGATGAATCCTGCGTTAAAGAAATCACCGTACCGTAGTTGGTATCAGGCATCGGGATATTATCCAAAACGTGAATAATACTTAACTTGGCCTGATAAAGATTAGCTAAAGACTTGGCTTTTTTTGCAACATAAACACCTTGTTCAGAATAATCGACTGCCAGTAAAACGTGTTGATAATCTCTCATTAACCTATACCTTATTTTGATAATTGATTGTTGGGTAGCCAATGTTTAAGTCCATACGCATCAACTTAGGTAGCTCACAATAAATAACTCCGTAAGTATTCAGTCCCCCTCTTTGAAAAAGAGGGGTTAGGGGAGATTTAATTAGATAAATCCCCCTCTGCCCCCTCGCTATGCTCTCCCCCTTTTTCAAAGGGGGAGGTGAATAACTACATAACCCCACCCAATGCCGATAAGTTAAGCATAAAATCTGGAATAAAACCGCTTTAGCTGTTTTTACAGGTAATAGCTGAAGCGATTGCACTCCAGTTTGTAAACAACTTTGGCTTAACTTAACGACATTGCCCCCCCTCACCCCAACCCTCTCCCGGAGGGCATAGGTATCTACACAACTTTTACTCATATTAAAAACAATGAGTTACGACAGAATCAAGCTCCCTCTCCTGTTGGAGAGGGTTGGGGTGAGGAGAATAAAATCAAGCAGTTACATTCCCCTCATCCCAACCTTCTCCCTTTGGAGAAGGAGCAGTAGGACTTGTGTAGATACCTATGCCCGGAGGGAGAGGGAGTAAGTTGCCTAAGTTATTTCATGAGCATTCCTTAAAGATATTACAGACCACGAAGACACAAAGTTCACGAAGAAAAACCAAAGAAAAATCTTCGTGTTCTTCATGTCTTCGTGGTGAAATGTCTTAAGTTGATGTCTATGGGGTAGCCAATGTCTAAGTCTACCCTATTAGGACAAAGAACGTCATAGTTAGAACAATAGCCTGCCCGGATGATAAACTATAAACTTTAGTTGAATTCGTTTTTTATTCCGACTGATCTTTATATCAACCTTCGTCACCTTATTCCTACTCTAATTCAACTACCTTCATGCAACCCGCTTTTATTCATCTAAGACTTCATACCGAATTTTCACTGGTAGATGGTATCGTAAAAATCAAACCCCTCGTTAAACGCTTGGCTGAATTAAATATGCCGGCGGTTGGCGTTACTGATCACGCTAATCTGTTCTCGCTGGTCAAATTTTACAAGGCCTCGCTGGGACAAGGTATAAAGCCCGTAGCCGGTGCCGACGTCTTGATTTTTAACCCTGAAGACCCTGCCACGCCTTATCGCATGACCTTGCTGGTCAATAACCACACCGGTTACATCACCCTGACCGAACTGATTTCAAAAGCGTATCAGGAAGGGCAGCATCAAGGTGTCCCCATGCTAAGACAAGAATGGCTGGAAGCCAATCATCAAGGTTTAATTGCCTTGTCTGGCGCAATGAGCGGCGATATAGGCAAAGCCTTACTGGCAGAAAACCATGAAGAAGCCAAGCGTCTGGCAAGGCAATGGAGTGCATTATTTGAGCAAAGCTTTTATTTGGAATTAATTCGCGTTGGCAAACCCGACGAAGAGCGTTATATTGCCGCCGCCATTGAACTGGCACTGGCAACCGATTTACCTGTCGTTGCTACCAATGATGTGCGCTTTATTTATCAAAATGATTTTGCCGCCCATGAAGTACGGGTCTGCATTAATCAAGGCCGCGTATTGGATGATTCGCGACGACCCAAAGATTACACCGACCAACAATATTTACGCAGTACCGAAGAAATGCTGGCCTTGTTTGCCGACATCCCCGAAGCATTGGCAAATACCGTAGAAATTGCCAAGCGCTGCAACTTAACACTGACCTTGGGTGAAAACTTTCTGCCCGATTTTCCAGTACCTGAAGGCATGAACTTAGGCCAGTTTATGGCCGAAGAATCCCTGAAAGGACTGGAAGAACGATTACAGCATTATCCTGCTGTGGGCAAAGGCACGGATGAAGAAAACCGTCGCGTTTACTATGAGCGTCTGGATTTTGAATTAAAAATGATCACCCAAATGGGTTTCCCCGGTTATTTTATGATTGTTGCCGACTTTATCCAATGGGCAAAAAACAATCTTATTCCTGTCGGGCCTGGGCGGGGTTCCGGTGCCGGCTCCTTGGTTGCTTATGCCTTGAAGATTACCGACCTTGATCCCATTGAGTTCGACCTCCTGTTTGAGCGCTTCTTAAATCCCGAGCGGGTTTCCATGCCTGACTTTGACGTGGATTTTTGTATGGATAGACGGGATGAAGTGATTGACTATGTCGCCCGTCATTATGGCCGCGATCATGTCGCGCAGATCATCACCTACGGCTCAATGGCCGCCAAAGCGGTTATTCGTGATGTTGGGCGGGTTCTGGGTTTTCCTTACGGCTTTGTCGACCGCTTGGCCAAGCTGATTCCGTTTGAAATCGGCATGACCTTAACCAAAGCTTTACAAGACAGTCCGGAGCTTAAACAGCTTTATGACACCACAGAAGAAGTCAAAACCCTCATTGATATGGCGCTGTCGCTGGAAGGCACGGTAAGAAATGCCGGCAAACATGCGGGCGGCGTGGTGATATCACCGACCAAACTGACTGACTTTACACCGCTATATTGCGACCAAGAGGGTAACAATCTCGTTACCCAGTTTGACAAAGATGATGTAGAAGCCGTGGGCCTGGTCAAGTTTGACTTTTTAGGTCTGCGCACACTGACCATTATTGATTGGGCATTACAAGACATTAATGCCAAGCATAAGCTACTTGGTAAACCGCTGGTTGATATAACCACCATCCCCCGTGATGACCCAGACTCTTACAAGTTGTTGACCAACGCCCAAACCACCGCCGTATTTCAGCTGGAATCACGCGGTATGAAAGAGCTGATAAAAAAACTAAAGCCTGACTGCTTTGACGACATTATCGCGCTGGTGGCGCTGTTTCGTCCCGGGCCACTGGAATCGGGTATGGTAGATGATTACATTAATGTTAAACATGGTGCCAAGGCCGAATATGCGCACCCCTTACTGGTGCCTATTTTAAAGCCGACCAACGGCGTTATTTTGTATCAGGAACAGGTGATGCAAATCGCCCGTGAACTAGCGCTTTATACGCTGGGCGGCGCGGATATGTTGCGTCGTGCCATGGGTAAAAAGAAAGCCGAAGAAATGGCGAAAGAGCGCGAAAAGTTTACCACCGGCGCGGTGGCAAATCAGGTCGACGAACCCATAGCCACGTATGTTTTCGACTTAATGGAAAAATTTGCCGGCTATGGTTTTAACAAATCCCATTCGGCCGCTTATGCACTGGTTGCTTATCAAACTGCTTGGTTAAAAGCCCATTTTCCTGCCGAATTTATGGCGGCAGTACTGTCAGCCGATATGGACAATACCGACAAGGTTGTCATATTGATAGAAGAATGCCGGCAGATGAAGCTAACCATTCTGCCGCCCACCCTTAACGTATCCACCTACCGCTTTGCCGTTAATGACAATAATCATATTGTTTATGGCTTGGGTGCAATCAAGGGTGTGGGACAAGCAGCGATTGAAGACATGCTTAAAGAACGGGAGAACAACGGCCCGTTTTCAGGTTTATATGATTTATGCAAACGGGTCGATTTACGAAAGTTTAATCGACGGGTCTTGGACGCCTTAATCCGCGCCGGTGCTTTTGATGAATTTGATGACAATAGAGCCGCTCATTTGGCCGAATTACCCACCGCGTTAAGAGCGGCCGAGCAGCACGGAAAAATGGCACAAACCGGACAAAATGACCTGTTCTCGCTGCCTGGCTCCAATTCGGAAACGGAAAATAACGATGCTGATACCGCCGACAATACCGACGCCTATTCTACCGTGGTTGAGCCTTGGTCAGACAATGAGCGACTGGCGGCAGAAAAACAAACCTTGGGTCTGTTTTTAACCGGACACCCTATCGACCAATATGAACCCGAATTAAAAAACTTTACCCACGGAAAAATAGGCGCTTTGCAGGTATCTCGCGGCAACGTGGAAGCTCGGATTGCAGGTTTGGTGGTAGAAGTACGCACCCGTCAAACCAAACAAGGAAAAACCATGGGCTTTGCTATCTTGGATGACAAAACCGGCCGACTGGAATGCGCTGTTTTTGGTGAAGTTTATGATAAATATAAAGGCTTATTTACGCGCGATAATCTTTTAATCGCAGAAGGCTCGTTGGGTGTTGATAATTTCTCGGGTGGGTTGCGCTTAACGGTAGAAAAACTATACGACATGGATCAGGCAAGAGAAAGCTTCTCAAGAGGCCTTAAACTAACCTGGAATGCAGCAGAAGACCCGCAGGAATCGACCGCTTATATTGAAAAATTAAGTGCCGTACTTGCCCCGTTTAAAGGCGGCAGCTGCCCTGTCAGCATCCACTATACCTCACCGTATGCACGAACCGCTCTTCAACTCGGTGATGAATGGCGAATACACCCAACGGATGAACTAATTTTGCGCTTAAAATCCTTATTGGGAGCGACGGCGGTAGAAGTCAGATATCGGTAATCAGTGCTTGAACAGAATAAAATTAATTAGGCATCTTGCTCCCTCTCCCTCCGCGAGAGGACTGGGCTGATATAAAGGGTCAATTTATTTCATGCACGTTCCTTAATGGCATGATATACCCGACACCTTGTCAGTTTGGAATACAAACCTAGGTTTGTACTCCGGTTTTTTAGGCAACTGACCATAAATATGCCCCTACTTTATCGTCTTCATACGTTTTGTACACATACAATAGGAGTAAAACCGCTTTAGCTGTTTTACAGGCAATAGCTAAAGCGATTGCACTCCCGTTTTTTAAACCATTTGCGCTTAACTTAACGGCATTTCTCCTCGGCGTTCCCAGAAAGTTATTTGTCCCGGCTTAGTTGGTAGTGGTAGCACCTAAAATTGCATCCACTAAACGGTTTTATTTGCACCAAGATCAATTATTGTTTTCTATCGGATGCCTATTAGGTTTCTACTCTGGCATGGTTGTAGTGGGCGATGCGCACCCTCAACTAAACAGTATTGTTGCGAAACTTAGCGGGTGTTATTTATTGCGTGTTGCCTAACAGAGTGCCGCCAGTCAATAACCGTTATTCAATAAGCACCCTTCATGACGCAACAAATAAAAAACTGCATATATTCAGCTTGAAAGTTGCAAATAAATCAATAACCATGTAATATTTATGAAATATAAAAAATCAATCAAGAGTGGCTACCATGGATTCCGATTCATCAATACCTGATTCTACTAACCCTATTGATTGTTCCTCAGAACAATTACCCAATACTCCTGAGTTACGCCAGATTGATCTGGAGTTTAAACTAATTGAACTGCAAGTTCAGAATGAACATCTCCGAAGCCTTCAAAGCCATTATGAAGAGTCAAACAGCTATTATTTGGATCTCTTTGATAATGCCCCGGTAGGTTACCTTACGCTCACTGAAGAGGGGCTGATTGTTGATGCCAATCTTACAGCGGCTAAACTGTTTGACATGGAACACAAGGACTTGTTATCCAGTCGATTTGCCCGCTTTATTGCACCAAACGATGGTGATCGCTGGTATTTATTGTTCGCCCAACTCATTACGCACAATCAGACTGTAGATGTCGAGTTGGCGTTTAAAAATAGCCAAGGCGAAGCATTCCCTGTGCAATTAAATTGTCTCAGCAAAAACGCCACAGTCCGCATTACAATCACCCCGATTAGGCAGGCCAAGACCGTGTTGCAAGGCGCCGAAGCGACCGTTACTATTAATGCCTCACGCTTGCTGTCCCTCAAAACCCAAGAACATTTCCTGAATCGCCTTCAGAACACAATCAACTTTGTACCTGGGGTTATTTATCAATATCTATTGCGCCCAGATGGCAGTTCCTGTTTTCCTTATGCCAGTAATGCCCTGTTTGAAATCTACCGACTTCGACCAGAAGAAGTCAGTAAGGATGCGACCCAAGCGCAGGCTCTCATTCATCCTGATGATTACGAAGGATTTATAGCCTCACGTCAGATATCCAAGCAAGACATGACGCCTTGGCATCATGAATATCGCATAAAATTTGACGATGGTACGGTGCGCTGGTTATTAAGTAAAGCACTTCCCCAACGAGAAGCAGATGGCTCCATGCTCTGGCACGGCTTTACCACCGATATCACCGACCGCAAACTATTGGAAGAAAAGCAGGCTGACGGCAAGCAGTTGTTAGAAAATATTATCGACAGTACCACCGCAAATATATTTGCCTTTGACTTCGACAATCGCTTTATTCTGGCGAATGATGTCATGTCGCAAGTCCTTGGAATACCCAAAGAAGAGATAATAGGCAAAACCCTTCAAGATATTTGCCCAAAAGCCATTGCCGATAACCTCATAACATCCAATAACCATGTTATGGCAACAGGTAAAGCGACGAGTTTCGAAGAGACCGTGGCAAGTAACTTTGTTGACGAGCAACGCACGGTACTATCAACCAAGTTTCCGCTTCGGGATATGAACGGCGTTATTACAGGCTTGGGTGGCGTTGTCACTGACATCACCGAAATCAGGCAAGCACAAGACGCTATTCAGGCTGCCGCTCAGGCTGCCGCTCAGGCTGCCGCTCAGGCTGCCGCTCAGGCTGCCGCTCAGGCGAGTGTTCAGTATTATACCCGCAGCTTGCTGGAAGCAAGTTTGGACCCATTAATAATGATTTCATTGGAAGGCAAGATCTCCGATGTTAACAGGGCTACGGAACGGGTAACCGGACTGGAGCGAAAGCAGTTGATCGGCAGTGACTTTGCGGATTATTTTACCCATCCAGAAAAAGCGTGCGAGGTCTATCAATTAGCATTCGAAACCGGTTTTGTGACGGATTTTCCGCTAGTTATAAAGCATGTTCTCGGCAAGGTCACCGAGGTGCTTTATAATGCCAGCGTGTATTGTGATGACAAGGACTGTGTACTGGGCGTGTTTGCGGCGGCACGCGACCTCACCGGACTCCAGCAGACGGAAGATAAGCTGCGCCTAACTTATCTTGCCTTAAATCAAATCAGCCAAGGCGTACTCATCACCAATAAAAACCGGCGCATACTGTGGGTTAATAAGGCATTTACATCAATGACCGGCTATAGCCTGAAAAGTATAGTGGGTCAGCATCCTCGTTTTGTACACGGACCGCTCACCGATCCAAACACGCTAAATGCTATTAGTCTGGCTCTTAATAATAACAGGCCATTCGCCGGTGAAATCCTTAATTATCGCGAAGACGGCACGCTGTTCTGGAACGACTTGACGATTTCTCCCGTGTTTGACGCACAAGGCCAGCTGATTAATTTTGTTAGCGCCACGCGCGATATCACCGAACGCAAGCTAATAGAAGAAGCGCTACGTGAGAGTGAATTTCTTTTGAAATTTGCCATAGAAGGTGCCGGTGACGGCGTCTGGGACTGGAATATCCAAACCGGCCAGGTCACTTACTCGCGTCTCTGGAAAGAGATGATTGGGTATACCGAAGACGAGATTCTGCCGTCTCATCAGGAATGGCTGGATCGTATTCATCCTGATGACGAGTTGCCTATCACAGAAGCACTGCAAGCCTACCTGGATGGAAAGACGAAAAGTTACCACGTTGAATATCGTCTGCGCTGTAAGAACAATAGTTACAAATGGATTTTGGGTCGTGGCGTGGTGACTAACTACACTCAAGAGGGTTTGCCCTTACGGATAGTCGGTACCCATACCGATATTTCTGAGTTCAAAAAAACACAAGACATCTTGCACGAAAAAGAACGAATGCTGACTGAATCACAGCATATCTGCCATATTGGTAGTTGGACTTTAGATCTGACAACCGGTTTACTGAACTGGTCAGACGAAATGTATCTCATTTTTGGCGTTACCCCTGAGATATTTGATCACACCATGGTAGCGTTTAGTAATTTAATCCATCCTGAAGACGTGGACTTGAGAAATAATTGGCTCAATGATGCACTAAAAGGAGAGGGCGAGCAGGAACTGGTTTATCGTATCCGGTTACCCGATGACAGCATTCGTTTTATCTGTAGCACCGGTAAAGTGCTATACGATGCCTTGAATAAACCCCTGCGCTTTGTGGGTAGTTCTCAGGATATCAGTGCGCGTAAATACCAGGAACAGCAAGACAAAGCGCATCTAAACCAACTGGCACATGTCACGCGCCTTGGGCTAATGGGCGAAATGGCCTCCGGCATCGCTCATGAAGTCAATCAACCTTTAACGGCCATTGCTACCTATACGCAAGCCAGTTTAAACCTGATGAAAGCTGAAAATCCCAACCTGGAAAAGATTGCCGAGGTCGCCTACAAAACCCAGCAACAGGCATTAAGGGCGGGACAGATTATTAATCGTATGCGGGAGTTTGTTAAATCCAATACCAAGCAGGTTTTAGCGACCGACCTTAATGAATTAATTCAAGACGCGGCCGGACTGTGCCTGCCTGAGCTAAAGCAGAGCAATATAAGGCTAACCCTTCAATTACAAGATTCTTTGCCGCTTATTAATGTTGATAAAATACAAATTGAACAGGTCATTATAAATCTGATCAGAAACAGCGCTGATGCCTTCGATAATTGCCTTGAAAACCAGCAAAAAGAGATATCTATTGATAGCTTGTTAACGCTTAATGAGGGTATAGAAGTCAGAGTAAAAGACAATGGCAGCGGCATTCCTGATGATCAGCAACAGCAAATATTAATGCCTTTTTACACCACCAAAACAGAAGGCATGGGCATGGGCTTATCTATTTGCTGCTCTATTATTAAAGCGCATGGAGGTTATTTGAAATTTAACAGCCAAGTTGGAAAAGGAACCACATTTTATTTCACGCTACCCATTAAAACAGATAAGCGCTGATGAGTGCTAAGACGAATTAAAGCAGCTACTCATCTTGCAAGACAGCGCGCACAAAATACCCCAAGATCCACCTAGTTCCCATGCAGGATCGGCGGAACGATAAGATATGGGAAATGCCGTTAAGTTAAGCGCAAGTTGTTTAAAAACCGGGAGTGCAATCGCTTCAGCTATTGCCTGTAAAAACAGCTAAAGCGGTTTTATTTACACCACAATCTATTGTATTTTTCTACCTGTAGGTCGAGGTGCGCACTGCGCATCCTACCGCTCTTTTTAAACGGCAGGGTGCGCATCGCGCACCTTGGCAGGTGCTATTTATTGCGGGCACGACAGACTTTAGGCGATCAACTTTAGACGGGGCATTCCGTACCCTTTAGTGGTACATAAATTATCCTGATTTCAATTGCAATCATTGTATCGTATTACCGACATTCATTATTTGTACCCTCTTCAGTGTGTAGCCGATTTGCGTCCAGCAATCATTATCAAATTTACACTGCTAAAATAGATGCCTTCTGAGTCTGCTTTCTCAAGGCCCGTGTGCCAACGCTGGAGTTCCTGAGCTGTAATGACACCCGCTTTAAGTGCTTCCCGCTCGCTTCTTTCCGCCTGCGTTACCTGACGTGCCAAGGCATAATTTGTCGTAGCGAGAGGAATCACTTCAAATGAAATATCGGTAAGCATTTGTTGTTTGAATAAGCGGTATAATTTTCGCCCCGAGCAACCATTATGCAAGAAGGTTTCTGCCAGAAAGCGAGCCAGTCGACGTTCAATATCAGTGTCATCGCTATCTGTAGACCACGTACCCCAATCGGTATCCAACACGACCACCCTGCCGCCAGGTTTTGTTACCCTGAGCATTTCAGATAAAGCTTGTGCGGGATTATGTAAATGTTGAAACAACCGCTCACTGCGGCAGGAATCGAAATAATCTGTTGTAAAAGGGAGCGATACGGCATCAACGCGCTGATGTCTGACCCATGTATTGACAGCGGCTTGTTGGGCACGTTGCTCGGCTTCCGCAATCATGCCCTCATCGTAATCCGCGCCAATGACTTGTCCGTTTACACCCACTAATGGCCCTAAAGGAATCGTATCAGTACCCGGACCACATCCTAAATCCAATACCTTGTGACCAAGTTGGATGTGCATGAGCGCGTAGGATCGTTGCTTAATGTGATTAAGTTGATTACCAACAGCGAGAAGATATTCGGGGTCTACATAACCTTTAGGTTGTGCCATTATTTATCCTGCTCTGGTTTGTGATAGCGATTAAATGTATTTTCTTGGCTCATAACAATTGAGCTATTTATGGGCAAGATAACGAAAGGTAATAACCCCTGCATAAAGCCTTTTTACATGGAGGTCATGCTTATGGAGACTATCTCAGCAATATAAAACTTTGTTTGTTTATCAGTTGAGCGTAACATCTTACTTTACTGTTTTGACGAGTGAAGAAGTTTAATGTCTATATCTTCATAGTTTTTTGCCGATGCAAATGATACGGCTTAAAAATGTTCCTGAGTCGAAAACAAGCGGTGATTTACCAAGGTCTTTTTACCCCCTTAATGCCGGTTTACTCTGAGTGATGTAAACCGAAAAAGTGCAGCTTGCATAAGCGGCAAAACAGCCTCTTCATCATCCCGAACGCATTTATAAAAACCAATGCAGTAAGCTGTTATATTAACTGCACCCCTGATTAATTAGGAGATACGCACTTGGCTACTACTATTATAGAAGTTTTTAATAAATATTTTGAGATGGTGCCCGCCACTTCTGATGCGCTTAAAAAGGAGGTCTATAAACTACGCTATCAAGTCTATTGCATTGAAACCCGGTTTGAAAATCCTGATCACTATCCTGAGGGGTTGGAATTTGACGAGTTTGACCAACAATCGATTCATTACTTGATACGTCACCGGAGTTCTGGCGATTTTGCCGCGACAACCCGGCTTATCCTTCCTGATGCGAATAACCCGGAAAAATTATTTCCAGCAGAGCTCTATTGTAAGATTGATAATGTTGCGGTGCTGGGGTCTGTCGACCGAAAGCACTTGGCAGAAATATCACGGTTTTGTGTGTCGAAAGCGTTTAAAAAAAGAAAAAATGAAGCGCATACCTTAGTGGGTATTGATACTAATTGGCAGCCGAATGATTTTACACTAGACGAGCGGCGGACTTTTCCACATATTAGCCTTGCTTTAATGGTTTGTGCGATTAGAGCAAGCTATGAAAACAATATTTACTATACCTATGCCGCTATGGAGTCAGCGTTGTTACGTTTTTTATCAACATTGGGTATCAATTTTATAAAAATTGGTCCACTGGGAGATTATCATGGAGAGCGCTGGCCAGCTATGATTAAAGCAATGGATATGTATGATAACGTCGCTGAAAAAAACCTGGATATATGGGATTTACTTACCAATAAAGGCTGTTATTGGCCCAGCGCAAAAACCTCGGTTAGTCCGAAAGGTGCGTGTTCTTTGGGGAATTATAAAGACCAAGTGGTAGGTGCGCGATGCGCACCTGAAACTGTTTTTACAGGCAATAGCTGAAGCGATTGCACTCCCGTTTTTTAAACCACTTACGCTTAACTTAACGGCATTGCTGCCGCTCTGGCGTTGCGTGCTGCCAAAATACGTGCGCGATGCGCACCCTACTGTTTTTACAAGCAATAGCTGAAGCGATTGCACTCCCGTTTTTTTAAACAACTTGCGCTTAACTTAACGGCATTGCAGCCGCTCGCTCTGGCGTTGCGTGCTGCCAAAATACGTGCGCGATGCGCACCCTACTACTGTTTTGGGTCAACTCAGTCAGTAGTCAGTAGGGTGCGCATCGCGCACCTGAAACTTTAAGTCGATAATAAGGAGACATCAAAAGTTAACCGATGCTTCAAGATAAAAGCTTCTTCCCGGCATAGGTAGCGTTTGCGGTACTTGGAAAGCAGTCGGTTCATAATACTTTGTATCGAATGCATTGCGTAAAGAGGCCGCCAGATTGAGATGTCCAAACAGTTTTTTACCCCGTAGCGTTAAGTCGATTGTTTCGTAATTTCTCAACTTCCAGTTATCGCCCGAGGTAATATTATCTTTTAATACAGGGATTCTGCCACCTATCCAGTTAAACTGTGGCTGTAAATTCCAGCGAGGCAAAAACTGCCAGCCGAGCGCGACATAAACATGATGCTCGGGTACGCCTGTTACATCGCTTTGGGTTGCCTCGTTGATTGAGTGTTGCCAAGCATAATTGCCTTTTATATTCCATTTTTCAGTAAGTTGCCAATTCTCTTCCAGCTCGGTTCCATAGCCGTTTTGATTGCCGCTATTCTTGTAACTGTTTATTCCTGTCGATGGATCAGGCACTGCCGATATCAGCTTTTCAATTTGATAATAAAACACATTGATAGCAGTGCTCAGTGATGAAATTGGCCGGTAACTAAAAGCCCATTCATAGGTATTGATGGTTTCGGGCTGTAAGCTTTTAGTACCGAGGAATACCGGATTATTCTGGGTAAATTGCTCTGCAAAATTGGGCGCTCTAAATGCCTTTCCATACAAAAGTTTGCTGGTGAGTTGTTCATTAATATCCCAAACCAGGGCGAGACGCGGATTAAAAGTTCCGCCAAAATCAGAATAATGGTCATACCGCACCCCAACAGTAAACTGCCAGTCGCGAGCGACTTGCCATTCATCTTGTAACACCCAAGATGCAACCGTCCGATGAACATTCGGTAAATAGACGAATGGTGTCCCCGTAACATCTGTTAATGCGCCACCAACGACAGACTGGGTACCATTGATAACGCCAGGTCCGTAATTTTTAAGCTCACTGGCGGTAATTCCTTCATAACGAAAACCGGTGATAAAGCGCAATATATGATTGTCCAGTCCTTTGTAGATGGAACTTAGTTCCATTGAGGGAATCCTCTCGGTTCGACCTACATCCGCATTGACGCCGTTAGAGAATAATACCGGAGTCACTGGGTTATTACCTGATGGCGGGCGAAAATTCAAATTCCCGTTAGAGCCGATGGGTATTACTGCGTTATTAGGAAAAAGCTGTCCTTGCCCCTGAAATTCAGCCTGTAGGTAACTGGCTCGCGCTGTCAGCTCCCACTTTTCAAACCAGTCTTCTGTGGAAAACCGCACATCGCCTAAATATTGTTGACCATTGCCGTTAGCGTCCAGGTTTACCGCTCCAGCACCACCGGCACGAGAGCCTGTGTTAATTGAATTAAATGCCCAGAACCCAATATCCCAATGCTTGCGTTGCAAATTAAGATGTCCGTTGAGCGTTTCATAGCGAGTATCCATAGCACTTGGCGCCTGAGAGACGTGCGTTCCAAAGACGCCATCAAAGGCCGTTTGGGCATCGGCATTAACGATACGCCCGCCATCGCCATCGGTATGCTGATATTGAAAACTGGTCGCAACATCCCACCCGGCCCATTGGTCGCCATATTGTCCCCATCCACTTTGGGTGCCATGATCACCTGCCCGAACTCCCAAGACTTTACCATTAATATCCTTGGCTTTTTTGGTAATGATATTAATAACACCCGCAAATGCATCTGCGCCATACAAGGCTGAACCTGGCCCCCTGATAACTTCCACTTGCTGTATGGCTTCGATAGGTAGTTCGGTGCTTGACATTAATGTGCCGTTGAAAGGCGTAGTAATACGGGTGCCGTTTAATAGTATTAAAACTTGTGAGTTTTGTGCATTATGGATACCGCGCATGCTGTAACTATAGTCTTGAACATTTGGCTGAAGCGTGGCGTGAACCCCCGGTACTGTTTCCAGAACTTCATGCAATTCAGTCGCGCCCATTGATTTAATTTGCTCGGCAGTAACAACACTGGTCACGGCGGCGGCTTGAAAAACCGGTTTTGGCGTTCCGGTGGCAATAGTAACAGGCGTTTCGGCTAGCTCAGCCGGTGACATGGCAAAATAATCCTCCACCTTGTTTTGAGCAATGGCGATACCTGAACTAAAGCAGCCGATAGCCACTAACCCTTTTACCGTTACAGCAAATTTTCCGTTCATGTTAATGCGGGTGTAAAGGGTTTTATTAGTGTAAGTTGATCCAAGGGTAACGGCTTACTAATACCATACCCTTGTGCATAATCTACACTCAGCTCACGTAGCAGGTTGAAGATTTCTTCATTTTCAACAAATTCAGCAATCGTCTTTTTAGACATAATATGTCCGACTTCGTTAATCGCTCTGACCATGGCAAGATCAACTTCATCATCGACAATATCCTTAACAAAAAAACCGTCAATTTTAAGGTAATCTACTTGCAGGTTTTTTAAATACGCAAAAGAAGATAAGCCGCTACCAAAATCATCCAGAGAGAATAAAGAACCTCGCTCCCTTAAATAATTAATAAATTTAGTTGCCGATGATAAGTTGGCAATAGCTGCCGTTTCCGTTATCTCAAAACAGATTTTATGCGTTGGAATGGCCCATAAACCAAATTGTTCTGTAATAAATTTCAGCATGGACTCTTCCGACAAAGAGATACCGGACAAATTAACGGAGCATACAGATAAGTTATCCAGAAAATTCGGCTTATTGGCAAGCCACTCGAATAGATGACTGATGACCCATCGATCCAGTGCAGGGGCCAGGTTATAACGTTCCGCAGCTGGCAAAAATGCGCCAGGCGGAATAATACGGTCATTGTCATCCCGATAACGCACCAAGGTTTCAAAATGCAACTTTTCATGATTACCGGAGATTGGCACTATAGGTTGCCCGAAAAGACAAAAACGATTTTGTTCCAGGCCCCGCTGTATTTTTGATACCCATTGCATTTCTCCCTGTCTTAGCGCCAGGTCTTCATCATCAGGCAAAAACACATGCACCCGATTTCGACCCTGATCTTTTGCTGCATAACAAGCCGCATCAGCCTCTTTAAGCAGATCGACGGCATTACCGCTTTTTGCATTGACAGATGAAACACCGATACTAACACCAATATTAAAACTCCGGTCTTCCCAGCCAAAATGAAAGCCGCTGATTACATCACGTAATTTTTCGCAGGTCTTAAGCGCCTCGCCCAACGAACATCTATGCATCAATACACCAAACTCGTCACCGCCCAAACGAGCCACAAAATCATGCTTTCGTAAATTTTTTCTTAACAAATCACCCAATTGTCTAAGCAATTCATCCCCGGCAAGATGCCCACAAGTATCGTTAATCACTTTAAATTGATCAAGATCCATATAACACAAGGCATGCTCAGAGTTATCCGTACGCACCAATGTCACCAATTGATTAATATGCCTATCAAATTCACTACGATTTGCAAGCCCCGTCAAGGTATCGTGGCTGGCTTGAAAAACAATTTGCTCAGTCAAATCGTGCGCCTCTGTTACATCCTCACAAACCAGTAATAAACTGCTTTGCTGATTTTCATTTTCAACTAATTTAGCGGCTGCCCTAACCCAAATAATCCGTTTATCATGACAAACCAACTTAAATCCCTCTTTATGGATAGACAAGGGATTCACCAAGCAATGCTTGACCAAAGCCTGCATAATGGGTAAATCATTGGCTTGTACGAAATGAAAGACCGAGCGCCCCTGTAATTCTTCAACAGCCAAACCCAACTGTATAGCGCCGGTTCGATTAACCGATAAGATTAGTCCTCCTTCGGAGAGATTAAATATCATGGTAGGGTTATCATCAAAAAGAGCGAGATAACGGTCTTTTGCCCGTATCAAAGACCAATTTTGGGTTTCAACGGTACCAATTAGCCCATTGAAGGCATCGACAAGAACACCCAATTCATCATTGCTGACTTTAACTGCACGTAATGAATAATCTTTCGTGTCAATGATAGCTTTAACAGTATTCACCAATTTTTTAACGGGTGTGGTAATAAGCCTTAAGAGAGGTTTTGTTAAAAAGAAGGTCATTGTTGTTACGGCTAAAAACACTGCAAATAACAGCCCGATAAATTGTATTTTTCGCCAAACTAATTGAGTCAAATCAGCACGAATATAAACACTACCCAGCTTTTCTGCATCAATTAAAATCGGCTGAACTATATATAAATTAACCGATTCAAATCGGGTTTTTGCATCGCCAATAGCTTGAGGACAGGACGATTCTTCTTGGCTATTTTTTGATAATTGCGCAAAAACAGTGCCCTGTGCATCATAAAGACAGGCCGCCTGCACTTCCGGGAGCGTATTAAGCACGCCAAGATTCTCCTTGGCTAAATCCAGGTCATTAAACGCCAAGGCAGCAGTACTTCGATTACCAATAATTGTTGCCAGCGTGGACAAATCATCTCGGGTGTTTTTCTGAAACTCTGTAATTTCAAGCACCATCAAAAACATGCCGGTAAATAATAACGATAAAACACTCGATAAAATTAAAGCCAGTAATAGCTTGCGCTTTATTGACAGGTTACTGACCAATTTAATCATTTTTAACTCCTTTAACAAGATCAGCGACTTCAAGTAATTTTGCGCTGATTTTCATGCCGTTCTGGGTTATCGTCGTCAGATTAATTTGTAATTTTATTTTGCCTGCCTTGTTAATGAATCCAATCATTCCGCTTTGCTCTATAAAATCTTTGCTTTCACCGACTACTAAGGTGTTATCAAAATATTGAACTGACAGTTTATCCTTAATAGAAGTGCTTATAAAGAGAATATGGCAGTGTGAGCCTGTATCCATAGTTCTGAGACTATCAAATCTGAATAATTTGATGGGTCGCCCTAGGGCTAACTGTTGTTCAATGGGATCTATTAGTTGGCCAAATGGATCGTCACCCGCAATACAAAGATTAAAGGTTTCAGCATGATCTGACGACCAGTTAATAAACTTGGTAAAGTTATACAGGTAACCGGCTTTTATTTTATATTCGACAGAAGCATTATCTGCATAAAGCAGTTGCGAAAACAATAATCCACCTAACATCCATACTGCGCTCATTAGTTTCATTTCTTCATTTTACGTAGCTGTAATAAAGAATGTAATAGAGCAATGCTCCACCCTTGTATTTTAATGATTTAGCTTCCCTCTTTGAAAAAGAGGGCTTAGGAATGCTCATGAAGTAACTTAGGCATCTTGCTCCCTTTCCCTCCGGGAGAGGGTTGGGGTGATGAGGTATAAATGGTCAAGTTATTTCGTGCACGTTCCTTAGGGGAGATTTTAGGTATCCTTTATCCCCTATGTTTACACTTTTTACAATCACCGTCGCGGGTTAGCGTCAGCATAACCCGACAAGTCGACGTATCTGTGTCGAGTGTCGAGTTTCGGCTAGAGCCTAACTCAACCGACAAAGATTATTATCTTTTTTGTGATAAAAAAGTGTCAACTACTTTTGGACTTCTATGTAGGATGTCAGATATTATCTGATATATAACTTGCTATTGTATAACGGCTAAACTGACCCTGACAAAAACTTTTTCATCACTCTTATCATATAACCATGATCCAATACGCCGGCACTTTCCCTGATACTGTGCATGGCCCATAGTGGATTGCCAACATCAACCGAACGAATCCCCAGTCTGGCTGAGGTTATCGGGCCAATGGTACTGCCGCAAGCCAGGTCTGTACGATGAGAGTATTTTTGATAAGGTACACCCGCTTGCTCGCACCAGTCAACAAACAAGGCTTGTGAAATACTTTCTGTGCTGTAGCGATGATTGGCATTAACTTTGATCACGGGGCCTTTGTTGACTGCCACTTTATGTTCTGCATCGTAAGCTAACGGAAAATTGGGTTGATAGGCATGCGCCATGTCAGCACTAATCATAAAACTTTTCGCCAAGGCTCTGGCAAAATCGTCTTTATTTTTTTCAGTCGCTAAAGCAATACGTTGAAGCACATCACCCAAAAAGCTGCCATCTGCACCTTTATTGCTTTCACTGCCAATTTCTTCATGATCAAAAAAAGCGCAAACCAGGGTATGATCATTTTCCAAGACCGCATCATCCAGCAAAGCGTGTAACGCAGCATGGCAAGAGGCTAAATTATCGAGTTGACTATCCGCATAAAACTCGTTTTCCGCCCCCCAAAAAACACCTTTTTGGGTATCATACACAGCCATGTCCCAAGATAAAATGCGCTCGGATTCACACGCGGCTTGCTGCTGGAGAAGTTGTGAAAAATAAGCTTGCGGCAAACACTCTTCAGCCAATACCGATAAAATCAAGGGTAATTCATTTTGCTTATGAAGCTTTAGGCCGTCTTCATTAACAGCTCTATTCATGTGAATAGCCAGATTGGGTAATCGTAATAAAGGCCGGTCAAAGTTAACCAGTCGACTAACAATGGCATTGTTATCGTCTTTATAACTGATCCTTCCGGCCAGACTTAAATCCCGATCGGTAAAGGTTGCCAGAATAGGCCCTCCATATATCTCTACGCCAAGCCTTAGTAAACCATCCGACCCTGTTCCGGCATTGGGTTTTATTCTTAGGCCGGGGGAGTCGGTATGTGCGCCGATGATTTTAAAGCCCGTTTCAACTAGCGGTTTTTGCCCCTGCACAAAAATAACGATGGAGGAGTCATCACGGATAACATAGTAACGCCCTCCCGGTTGTAAGTCCCATTGGTGTGTTTCATCCAGTTTTACAAACTGAAAAGCCGCCAACTGCCCGGCAACACTGTTAACCACATGCCAAGGACTGGGGCTGGCATCAATAAAATCCAGCAAGTTTTGAACCTGTTGCCTTGCGCTCATGATTTTTCTTTTAAATCCAGTGCGGCGGAGTTAATGCAATAGCGCAGACCGGTGGGTTGCGGGCCATCTTCAAACACATGACCCAAATGTGCATTACAAACGCGACAGGTCACTTCAACTCGACGCATCCCATGACTGGTATCAACATGTTCTGTAACACTGCCTTCGGGTAAATCAGCCCAGAAACTGGGCCAACCTGAACCGGAATCGTACTTGGTGTCTGAATCAAATAATGGCGTGCCGCAACAAATACAATGATAAATACCCGCCTTTTTACAGTCGTTGTATTTCCCTGTAAAAGGGGCTTCTGTGCCTTTTAAGCGACAAATACTAAATTGTTCTTGTGTTAATTTATCCTGCCATTGCTCGTCATTACTGGGTGTTTTTTCTGTCATAATTCTACATTTATCCTGCTATTCAAATTATTAATCTACGTCCTGAAAACGCCATTGCCAAAACTCAATACCGCTTGTATTGTCGCTCGTTGTTGGTTGCTGTAATGATTATAGCAGTACCCATCGATGAGTGATTTATTCAGTTGATATACCTGAATTTTGTAGGGTAGTTTTTAATGATTAATCCGGAATGGACTCTCACGACATTAATCAGTTAGCTGACTGACTGTTAGGTAACTCGCAATAAATAACACCCGCCAAGTTTCGCAATACTATTTTTAGCTGAGTAGCTTAGTAGAGTGCGCATCGCGCACCACAGCCATACCATAGAAAGAACCCTAATTACGCTACGGGTAGAAAAACAATAGATTGTGGTGCCAAATAAAACTGTTTATTGGATGCGGTTTTAGGTGCGCGATGCGCACCATACGACTATAAATTGGAGGATTATTAATGCGAGTTGCCTTAATGCCACATCAACTTGGCTGCCATAACAAAAAGCAACAACGAAAAATAACGTTTTAATTTTGCAGCCGGCAGATTGTTAGCCAGTTTTGCACCGATCGGTGCAGTAATAATACTGCTCAAACCTGTCCCTATAAATACGGGCAGATAGACATAACCCAGACTCCATTCAGGCAGCTGTGTGGCATTCCAACCCAACAAGGCATAACTGACGGTGCCGGCAACCGCTATCGGTAAACCACAAGCACTTGCTACCGCTACCGCATTGCGCATCAGCATTTGACCACTAACCAAATAAGGTACGGTGAGCGTACCGCCACCTATGCCAACAATAGACGACAGCAAACCAATAAAGTTGGCTACCAAAAAATCCAACGCCTTGGATTGTGTTACCTTACCAGGTTTTGGCTTTACCTGAAAAGCCATTTGTAAACCGACGTATAATAAAAAGACAACCAAAATGTAGCGCAACGTATCGCCGCTTATGTGCTTGGCAACCACGGCACCCAGCGCAGCACCGATTATAATCCCGGGACTTAAGGAGAATACTTTGGCCCACACGACGGCTCCCAATCGATGATGTGCTGACACGGAAGCAATGGCCGTCAAAATAATTGATGCCAAAGACGTTGCCACCGCCATCAGCATCACCAGTTCCGCAGGGAAACCTTGCGCTGTAAACAACATGACCAGAACCGGTACAATAACCAGTCCCCCACCAATCCCAAATAATCCGGCCAATAACCCGGTGACGATACCCAACAAAATACTTACCAAAAAAATTTCTATCACAATAACCCTTAATTATTAGTAACCGACATTAGCATCATACTGTGTACATCGGCCATTCGCTCTGACTTATGCCACTGTTTTGTTTCAGCTTGTGCTATTCTAGGCGCAACCTATCAATAAGTAATAGTAAATTAATGCAAATATACCTGGTTGGCGGTGCGGTTCGCGATAAATTGCTTGGGCTTCCTGTCATAGAAAAAGACTGGGTAGTGCTGGGTGAAACGCCTGAATCGATGATAAAGCAGGGATTTAAGCCCGTTGGCAAGGATTTTCCGGTATTTTTGCATCCACAAAGTCATGATGAATACGCACTGGCCAGAACAGAGCGAAAAACGGCACCCGGCTATAAAGGTTTTATCGTACATGCCTCGCCTGATGTCAGTCTTGAGCAGGATTTAATACGCCGCGACTTGACTATCAATGCCATTGCAATGACTCCAAAAGGTGATCTTATTGATCCTTATGGGGGACAACGGGATTTGGAAAATAAAATTTTCAGGCATATTTCACCGGCCTTTGCTGAAGATCCTGTGCGCATCTTGCGTGTTGCACGTTTTGCGGCACGCTACCAACATCTTGGTTTTACACTGGCAGAAGAAACCAGAGAACTGATGCAAGCCATGGTTGTAGCCGGAGAAGTTGATTATCTGGTGCCTGAACGCGTATGGGCAGAGTTATTTAAGGTACTTAAAGAACCATCGCCCTCGGCATTTTTTTATACCTTAAAAAGCTGTACCGCACTGGAAAAAATATTTCCGGAAATAAATGCCCTGTTTGGCGTTCCGCAACCGGAACAATACCACCCGGAAATTGATACCGGCTTACACAGTATGCTGTGTCTGGAACAGGCGGTTCTTTTATCGTCCAATCCTGAAGTCAGATTTGCGTCCTTGGTTCACGATTTGGGCAAGGGCATGACGCCGAAAGAAAATTGGCCGCATCATTATGGTCACGAAAAAATCGGCCTGCCCATGCTGGAAAAATTATGTGTCCGTTTGCGTGTGCCTAACGCATTTAGGGCATTAGCAATGCACGTCATGCAATATCATACCCATTGCCATAAAGTTTATGACTTACGTGCATCAACCTTAACGGATGTTTTAATGGCCTTGGGCGCGTTTAAACCCAACAATACGCTGGCTGATTTTTTATTGGCTTGTGAAGCGGATGCCAAAGGCAGAACCGGCTTGGAACAAGCGCCCTACCCTCAGGCAAAAATGCTGGAGCGAGCGGCTAAAGCGGCGGCATCTGTGGACACGGCGACGATTATAAACAGCGACCTGCAAGGTGCGGAAATTGGTGCAGCCATTCGTCGCTTACGCATTAAAGCCGTTACCGAGGTTATCAATGCCTGTAAACCGTTGTAAAATAACCCTATCCATTAACTACTTTTAACTTAACGCCATGCCTACCTTTGACATTATTTCCGAATTTGATACCCACGAAGTTAAAAACGCTATCGATCAGGCGAATAAAGAAATTGCCACCCGTTTTGATTTTAAAGGCACGGATTCATCCGTTGAACTGACTGATGACAAGCTGATTATGATTTCTGAATCCACCTTTCAGTTACAACAAATATTCAGTGTGGTCTGTACAAAACTCAGTCGACGCGGCGTTGACGTTGGCTGTATGGATGTGGGTGACGCTAAAGGTAGCGGAAAATTGATGCGCCAGGAAATCACCTTAAAGCAAGGCCTGGAAATCACGCTGGCAAAAAAAATAGTTAAATTAATTAAAGATAAAAAACTTAAAGTGCAAGCAGCCATTCAAGGCGACAAAGTCAGAGTCACCGGTAAAAAACGCGATGACCTGCAAGAAGTTATTCAAATGCTAAAAGACGAAAAGCTGGAAATGCCCTTACAATACGATAATTTTAGGGATTAGATCTTAAGAAATAAATGCCAGAGATTCACTCTATTTGTAATCTGTGGCTACTTTTGCAAAGGGTATTTCATCAATGTCATTAAGTTAAGCCGTTCGCTGAGCGGAGTCGAAGCGATTTTGCCGGCTCCGGCTCCGCTCAGCCAACGGTTTATCTTGCCAAGAGGCACTTAACTTAAGGGCATTGGGTATTTTCTTCGTGTCTTCGTGGTGATAATCTTTTAATCCGTTAAACCTTATTAACCTGTTGGTAAACAAAATAAACGGCAATTGCCAGCATCAGCCAACCCGCCACTAATGGCCCGA
>JBAXUR010000047.1:0-24304 GCA_037129595.1 Methylococcaceae bacterium
ATTTGATTTATCAACTAGACCCTGCCACCGGTCTACCTAACATGGTCAGTATTCCTGCGCCTATCTTTGTCGTGAATGCTCAGCCCGCACAAATTCCACAGCCGCCCGCACCCGTAGTCAATGTCCAGCCGATTGTACCAGTGGCAGTGCCACCGGCACCCGTGGTGCAGGTTGAGATTCAGGTACCTGACGTACCGGAACCGGTGAACTATCAATTTGGTGCAGCTATGTGGGTTAAGGTGTTCACTACCGAATCACCGAGTCCACGTGATCTTAAAGACTTGGTCACTGATAATGCGAAAGTGCCCAACAATCCCGCTGAGGTTGAAGTGGAATGGCAACTTTTGCAAAAAACTATCGATCCTGCGAAACTGGCTGGAGGAAGAGACAAACTGGAAGGCAATCTTGCCGGAAAGCCGATGGCGCATGGCAACGAATCAGTCACTCGCCGTTACGAGTTCTATGAATATACGGGAACATTTGACGACGTACATGAAGTGCTGCCAGTCAGTGAGAACCCACCGGATGCCGCTGATATTGGTAAATACATTGGCGCCCAAATGGTCGCTATGAATGTCTTTGATGCAGACAGCGACAGCAAGGATGACGTTATCGACAATTGCCTGTTGAAGCCAAATACAGATCAGCGTGACACCGACAGTGACGGCTTTGGCAACGTCTGCGATCCTGATTTGAACAATGATTTTGTAGTCAATAACTCTGATCTTAACTTGATGAAAGCCCAATTCTTGAAGAAGATACCTAACCCCAACTCTGACTTGGACGGCGATGGCAAGGTGAACTTTAAAGACCTGGCTATTTTAAAGACTTTTATGGGAAAAGCACCTGGGCCACAAGCAGCCAAGTAGCCAATATAAGTGATTTAAAGCGTTGCTAAAAGCCGGTCGGGATTTGCAATCCCGACCGAAATGTTTCAGCTGACTACAGCAAATACCAAACCTTAAAAACGGGGTTGCAAACCTCGTCCCGCTTAGCTTGTTACCAAACTCCGGCGCAAGACTTGATCTGTTGCCCCCAAATGATTGAGGGAAAAATAAAATGATAGCGTTAAGACAATTAAAACGAGTGCCCAGAAATCATAAAATTGTGATCGATGTGCCTGAAAGTATCCATGAAAACCAAATGATGGAGGTTATTTTGTTGTGCAAAGAAATGCCAAAAAATGATAAGACCAACAAAATTATGCAATTAAAAAATAGCCAATATGACCCACTTTTTTTAAGTGACCTGCAAGAAATTAACGATGATTTCAATAGCCTGGATAAAAAGATTTGGTAAATGAACTATCGTTGGAATATTTATCTGGTCAATCTTGATCCGACTGTTGGCTCTGAGCAAGGTAAAACGAGACCTGTTTTAGTGATTAGTGACGATGACATTAATGCTGTTTTGCCGGTAATAAATATCTTGCCGCTTACCTCACACAAACAAGGCCGAAAAATTTATCCGAATGAGGTTTTGTTACCTAAAGAGCAAACCACTTTAGATAAAGATTCAATTGTTCTTTGTTATCAAATCCGCACCATTGATAAAAAACGATTGATTAAAAAAATCGGCAGCATAAAAAATGAGGATGTCAGAATTGAAATTATTGATGCCCTGAGTTTTCAATTGGGTTTGTAGAATTATTGCCTCAAGCCGGTCTGGATTTGCAATCCCGACTGAAACGTTTAAGCTGACTACAGAAAATACCAAACCTTAAAAACGGGATTGCAATCCATCCCGCATAGCGGATTTAAAAGTCCGGACATCATGAATAAAAAAATAGCGTCTATGTCCCGAGCGCCATGAACAACTCGGACTATTTCAACACCAAAGAGTTGCTCTTGATATAGAATCAGGTAATTTTTTACAGGGAAATACCTCATATTCTCGGAAATATCAGGGCGTGCCCGCCCTAACCCTTTATTTTCATTTAATAAGTTACATTTTCATCGATAAAATCCAGTAATTTATCAGCGGCATTGGGACTGTCTTCAGCAATATAAGCCCATATTTCCAATAAATCTAATCTGGCCTTCCGTGAATGAATGACCATTTCTATATGTCGGCGTTTTTATGAGATTCTTCGTATTGCTTCCTGGCTTGTTGTTTAATTTCTTCCATATTAAGAGCGCCTGCAGACCCACTATTAATGCCTTCTTGCCATAATGCTCTTAATTCGGTTGTGCTTCGTTCATTTAGACTTTGCTTAATTTTCCAATCACGCAAAGCTTCACGAATAACCTCACTCGTTGATGCGTAATAGCCGTCAGTTACGGCATTTCTCACTAAAGCGGCTAGATCAGGAGTTAGTGCAATACTTATTTTTTCAATGGTTGACATAATTTAAACCCGGAAAAATGCTAATGGTATGACTAAGCATGACTACTTTTTGATGGTAACATCAATCTATTTTTAACTTGTCCGGGAATTTAACAGGAATTCCTTTTTCACCCACTCTCCCGAAGAAACCGTTTAATATCTGCTTTTCGTAAACCAACTGATTTTTAATAATCAGCAGTTACCGACTAACCTCAACCAAACACTCAACATCATTATGCAGCGGGTTATTAACTCGGGTGCTAATCGGGGTTAACTGCATAGCCTTATAACCATCGGCGGCTAAAAAATCAGCCATCTCGACAGCGGTGTTTGTTTTATCCAGCCAGCGGTCATAAAAATCAGGGGGGATAATAACCGGCATTCGGTCATGGATAGGCGCTATTTTAGCGTTGGCGGCGGTGGTTATAATGGTGCAGGAATAAACGGTTTCTTGCTGGTGTTCCCAATGCTCCCAAAGCCCTGCAAAAGCAAACAAGGCATTCGCCGGTTGATGAATATGGTAGGGGTGTTTGCCGGTTTCCGTGCTTTGCCATTCAAAAAACCCGGTCGCCGGAATCAGGCAACGTCGCTGTTGATAAGCTTTTCTAAAGGACGGTTTTTCGGTTAACGTTTCCGCTCTGGCATTGATTAAATGACTGGCTATTTTACGGTCTTTACTCCAGGAAGGTATCAATCCCCAGTGCAAGTTAACGGCTTTGTTGCTGCCATCTTCCAGCCTTACGACCGTGATTATTTTTTGTCCGGGTGGAATATTATAGTCAGGTTGATAATCAGCCAAGCGCTGCAAGCAAAAATGCTCCATAATCTGTGTATTTGTTGCGATTAAGTTAAAACGTCCACACATAAATGCACCCTGAACTTGATAAACTGGAAAAAACCTTTAAGCCGTCGATTCTAACAAAAATTGATGACCCGCTGCTGGATGAATATCAACTTGAATTATGGATGAAACGTGATGATTTGCTACATCCCGTTATTTCCGGAAATAAATGGCGCAAGCTTAAATACAGTCTTGATCAAGCACTCTCTTTAGGTGCCGACACGCTAATTAGTATGGGCGGCGCTTATTCAAATCATTTACATGCACTGGCTTATACAGGTAAACTTTTAGGTTTGAAAACGCAGGGTTTTATTCGCGGCGAACAACCGGAAACATTAACGCCCACTTTACTGGATTTGCAAAACCGGGGTATGGAACTTACCTTTGTCTCCCGTTCTGCTTATAGACTCCTGCGGCACTATAAAGGCTGTCATGATTTACCCGGATTAAAACCAGGTCAATACTGGCTTCCTGAAGGCGGGGCACAAGCATTGGCGTTAAAAGGTGTCGCAGAACTGGTTAACGAAATAGCTATCCCTTGTGACATTCTCTGTGTACCCTGTGGAACCGGAGCAACGTTAGCGGGTATTATTGATGCGGTTCCAAAGTCAGCCTGTGTGTTGGGTTTTGCGGCTTTAAAAAATGCCGGTTTTTTAAAGGCTGATGTTGAAGCCTTATTACCACGACCTAACACCAACTGGCAGCTTAACCTGGACTATCATTTTGGTGGTTTTGCCACAACGACACCTGAACTGATGGCCTTTATTACCGATTTTGAATGTAAAACCAACATCCCTCTTGAACCTGTTTATACCGGAAAAATGATGTACGCACTTTACGATTTGATAACAAAACACACATTTAAACCCGGTCAGCGACTTATTGCTGTCCATACCGGTGGCTTACAGGGAAAAAGAGGATTTACAGCATGAGACGATTATTGGAACCTGAGTTAATGGAAGATGAAAGCCAGGTAAAAGCTTATGCTGAGGCCGATTTTGAAGTGCCGCATAATGACTTTATACAACAGCTAAAAACGTTTATTGATGATCCGGAATTTAGCGGTACCGCACTGGATTTAGGCTGTGGCCCCGGCGATATCAGTTGCCGCTTTGCCAACGCCTTTCCTTTAAGCAAAGTCCATGCGATTGATGGCTCAGAGTCCATGTTGACTTATGCAAAAACTGCCTTGCCGCCTGAGTTGGCAGACCGGATAACCTTTATAAAAGCTATGTTGCCTGATGTCATATTACCGCAACCTAGCTATGAGATAATCTTTAGCAATAGTCTGTTACATCATTTGCCCGATCCACAGGTACTTTGGCAGACCATAAAAAAATATTCCCGGCCGGGTACGCGCATCATCATTATGGATTTATTGCGCCCCGCCAATGTTAAATCTGCACAAATGATGGTTGATAATTATGCCGCCAATGAACCTGAGATTCTGCAACGGGATTTTTATCATTCTTTACTGGCCGCTTTTAGCCTAAAAGAAATTAATACACAACTGGCACAGGCAGATTTAAGTTTAGACTTGCATACCCAGAAAATCAGTGACCGACATGTTTTTATCACCGGCGCTATACCCGATAATTTAAGGAAAGAGATGGACATAACCGCAACTGCCGAACCCATAAACCTAGAAAAACCAGAGCTTTACATCAATCGTGACCTGAGCTTGCTGGAATTTAACAAACGGGTTTTGGCTCAGGCAAAAAATGAAGCCGTCCCTTTACTTGAAAGGCTTAACTACCTGTGCATCTCCTGCTCAAATCTGGATGAGTTTTTTGAGGTTCGCGTTGCCAGCGTACTGGAAATGGTCGCTATTGACCCTAAAGCCATTGGCCCTGACGGCTTAACGCCCAAAGAACAGTTGGAGCAAATTTCTATTCATGCCCATAAACTGGTCGATGAACAATATCAGGTGCTTAATGAAATTTTGATCCCCAAGCTTAATGATGAAAATATTCGCTTTGTGCGCCGTAATGATTGGACCGAAGCGCAACATAAATGGCTGTCTGATTATTTTAATGATGAGTTATTGCCCATTTTAACGCCGGTAGGCCTTGATTCCGCCCACCCTTTTCCGCGTATTCTCAACAAAAGTTTAAATTTTATTATTTCCCTCACCGGAAAGGATGCCTTTGGCAGAAATAGCGGGCGGGCTATTTTGCAAGCGCCCAGAGCCTTGCCGCGCGTGATTCAATTACCCGTTGACGAAACCCAAAGCGGCCCGGCTGATTTTGTATTTTTGTCATCCATTATTCATGCCTTTGTCAGTGAATTGTTTCACGGTATGACAGTTAAAGGCTGCTATCAATTTAGGGTTACCCGAAACAGTGATTTTTTTGTGGATGATGATGCCATCGACGATTTATTACTGGCAGTTCAAGGCGAACTAGCGATGCGTAATTATGGTGATGAAGTGCGTCTGGAAATAGATGCCGCGTGCCCTGATGACACAGTAAACTTTTTACTGGAGCGTTTTGAACTCGGCAGGGATCGATTATTTTTAGTTGATGGGCCGGTTAATCTAAACCGGATTCAGGAAATCAACAACCTCGTTGATCGACCTGACCTCAAATTTGCCCCGTTCAAACCCAAAGTTCCCCCACAACTGGGGCGGAACAAAGATATTTTTGCATCCATTAAACGTCACGATATTTTATTACACCACCCGTTTGAATCGTTCTCGCCGGTCGTTGAATTTTTACGTCAAGCGGCCGCATCTCCAGAAGTACTGGCTATTAAACAGACACTCTACCGTACCGGCGCTGACTCGCCCATCGTTGCCGCATTAATCAGAGCTGCACGCGCAGGCAAAGAAGTGACAGTTGTTATTGAATTAAGAGCGCGATTTGATGAAAAAGCCAATATTGATTTAGCCTCCAAATTACAAGAAGCGGCTGTCCATGTTGTGTATGGTGTTGTGGGCTATAAAACCCACGCCAAAATGTGTCTGATATTAAGGCGCGAAGGCAAAGAACTACGCAATTATGTGCATTTGGGCACCGGTAACTATCATCCTAAAACCGCCCAACTTTACACCGATTATGGCCTGTTTTCTTGTAATAAAGAATTGGGCGAAGATGTAAGGCGTGTCTTTGCACAACTCACCAGCTTGGGCAAGGTGACTAAATTAAATAAATTACTACAATCACCCTTTACCCTGCATACAGGGATACTTGAAAAAATTGAACGGGAAATAACCCACGCCCAAAACGGCAAACCCGCAAAAATTATTATTCAAGTCAATGCCATCGTTGAAGAGAAATCCATACGCGCACTTTACCGTGCCTCACAGGCCGGCGTTGAAGTTAAACTAATCGTCCGGGGCATTTGCTGCCTAAGACCGGGAATACCGGGTGTTTCTGAAAATATAGAAGTGCGTGCCATTATCGGACGCTTTTTGGAACATGCGCGGATTTATGCGTTTGCCAATGATGGCAATCAAGAAGTTTATGCCTCCAGCGCCGATTTAATGAATCGCAATATGTTCCGGCGCGTAGAAATTTGCTTCCCCATTGAAAGTAAACGACTCTATAACCGCATACTGCACGACCTTGATTTGTATTTAAAAGATAATACGCAAGCCTGGCTGTTACAACCGGATGGTCGTTATCTTCAATTATTAAACGTAACCAATGAAGAACCCATCCAAGCTCAATCGGTGATTTTAAATGAATTACAATAGCATCAGTGAGATTGCCCAATTAGGTGCAAAAGTGCTGCGCCTAAAAGCGGCTACGGTAACCAATAGTCAAAGCCCTGAAATAAAGCAACTGATTAAAATCCTGCAAGACACCTTGGCTTCAACGCAGGGTGTCGGTATTGCTGCGCCTCAAATTAGCGAATCAAAACAAGTGATCATCATTGCCTCGCGCCCTTCCCCACGTTACCCTAACGCGCCACTCATGGAACCCACGGTAATGATTAATCCGGCATTTCAAGCATTGTCTGATACCACAGAAAAAGACTGGGAGGGTTGCTTAAGTATTCCAGGCATTCGGGCTTTAGTACCCCGCTATAAAGACATTCAAATTACCTATAGCAATGAACAAGGCACTTTAATAGAAGCTCATCTGGAAGGCTTTATTGCAAGGGTTTTTCAACATGAATTTGATCATCTGGAAGGCATGGTTTATCTGGATCGGGTTGAGAATAACCGCGACATTGTTGCCGAAAGCGAATATTTTAAAATGGTTAACGCCACCTCTGAATAGGTATTTTGCCTTTAAAGTTAAGCGTAAGTTATTTAAAAAATGGGAGTGTAATCACTTCAGCTATTGCCTGCACAACAGCTAAAGCGATTTTACTCCAGTTGTATGATTAACTTAACGGCATTGGGATTAAGGAAGATTTTATTAGATAAATCCCTCCGCTCCCTCGCTTTATTTGGCAACCCATTTAAGCCGGGACAATGGCCGAGGATTAACTGTTCGCCCTGAGCTTGCCGAAGGGTAAGGGTTAAGCCGTTCATGGTTCGCAAGCTCTCTCAAGAACGGCTTAACCTTAAACTGCCCCGTCTTAAGCGGGTAACGCGTAGGATGGGAAGAGGCGATAGCCGAAACCCATCATAATTGATTCCTTAAGCGATGGGTTGTCAACTTAAACCTACGAATAGCCATCGGGTTACGACTATCTTCTAACCCGACCTGCTGTGCTACCAATTTAAAGCGGGACAGATAAATAAAGCTGGCCTATTGATTCCGGGAGCGCTGAGCCCCAGCTCGGCGTAGTCATCAATCAGCTTGACTATCCCCTGTCGAGCCGGGGCTCGGCGTTACCAGAAAGTTATCTGTCCCGGCTTAAGTTGGTAGCCCTTTATTTTTGTGGCTTTTTGGATTTTCATGAACAAACTAATTTTTAGAGAGCAAGCCCTTATGATCTGGTCTGTGTATATGATTCTCTGTACCGACAACACGCTATACACAGGCATCAGCATCGATGTTTCCAGACGCTACAAGCAACATGAAACAGGTCAAGGCGCAAAATATTTTCGCGGCAGGCAACCCAAACAACTGGTTTACCTTGAACCCGGACATAACCGCAGCTCCGCAACGAAACGCGAAATAGACCTGAAAAAATTAAATAAGCTAGAAAAAGCAAAACTTATTGAGTCGGGTAGTAATAAACTGAGTGAATTTTTGTTCTAAAGATTTTTTTGGAGAAAGGTTCATAATGCTATTATGACTGACAAAACACACTTATGCTTTAGGCTAGAGTCAGCCGGTAATGATTTAAAAAAAAGGGGGAACCAACGCATCAGCCCCCCCGATTAATGTCCAACTACATAACCAAACTTGATTGATTGAATCTGAAGCATTCCGACAGTCATCGTTATAACAACACACTATCACTCTATCGCCAAACCCGACTTAGATCATTATTGCTTCAATCAATTAGCTTGTGTTTGTCAAATATGACTTTTTTCAATTTCTTTGCCTTCTTTATCGAAGTCAAACAAATCAGTCAAGTCGCTAATTGCCGGTGCATTTTTCGGTGCATAAGCATGAGCAGACTTATCGTGTACAGGGTTAGGCAGATTGTCGCGACTGCGATTGGATAACGGTTTCAATTCCCAGTTTTTCTCAATGAATTTAAGGATTGAAGCATGATCGCTATAATTGTGATCAATGTGTCCTTTTTTGGCCCACGGTGATACGACTACTAACGGGATACGGGTACCGTCACCGAAAAAGTCGATTGGTTGGTTATAACCGGAATCATAGTAACCACCACCTTCGTCCACAGTAACCAAAATGGCTGTCTTTTTCCACAACTCCGGATTAGCCTTAACTTTGTTCACAACATCCATAACGAATCCCTCAAAATCAGGAAGCGTTGCATTTGCCGGGTGACCTGCCTTACTTTCAAATGGACGGATATACGACACCGCTGGCAATGAACTTTCAGAAATGACATCTGTATTAAATGCGTCCATACCCTGCAAATTTTTCTTTAAATCGGTCGTCATGATCGAGCTAAAACCGGTTAACGGATCACAGATACCGCAATACTCATTTGTCGTCGTATTATCGGAATTACGGCCACCGCTATAATACTTCCAAGATATGCCTTTGGCAGACAGTGCATCAGCAATAGTCGGAATAGTCTGAGGTGGTAAAATGGTCTTGGGAAGCGACACGGTAGGGTCAAATGATTTTAAATGCCCCACTGCATCGTAAGCAAGCCCATAGTTGTTAACCAAATAATAGTGTCCAGCGGCGCAATTACCTTGGGCAGTGGTTTTTTGGGTATCCAGATAAGTGCGAATATCATCTACACCTGGCTCCAGGCGATCTGAACAATTTACATAAGAACCGCCAGAATAGCCATCTTGAGTGTAATAATTATTCCAGCCGGATATTGCATCGGGATTTTCTATTTGTGAGGCAGGCGGTACAGCTGCTTTTCCATCCTGAGTGTAAAACCCGACATCACCGGTTACCAAAGAAATAAAGTTGGCACCAGTACCGCCCATGATGAACTGGTGATGATTGTCGCTGATAGCGAAATCCTCAGCCAATTGCTTGAATATAGGCGCATCACCGGTGTTTATATTAAAGAAACCCATAGTTTCTCCGCCTTGGAAGGTATTGCCCGGTATCGGACCACCAGAAAAGAAGTTTTGGCTGCCGATACCCGCAGTAACATCAACCCAGACAAAAAGATCATTTTTACCTTTATCTGTCTGCTGCCACATTTGGAAAAAACGATGCATCGGATCGCCGAAATAGGCGGTAACAGGCGCTTTTTTATTGGTAAGCTGGAATGGGCCGTTAGGCAGGTTGCTGAGGTAACGATCATCTGCAACACCTGGAGTCAAGTTGGTCGCATAGGTTGTTTGCGGTTGAGGCAAGGTCAAATAAGGACCTGTTTTAGCAGGACTTATCGAATATCCATCAGAGTGATTATCAATTGCTGTTTGCTGTGCACTCAGATTAAATTTTGAACCTGGCGTACCATCTTGATTAATAATGTGTTTTGAAAGCAGATTTGAAACCTTCTGCCCATTTTTAGGTTTATAGGAACCATATAAATTATCAAAAGTGTGATTCTCACCGACAATAACAATTAAATGTTCAATCGGCGTTTCAGTTGTTCTGTCTTGATTGGAGTGTCCTGCTAATGCACAATAGGGGCTTAACAGTGTGACACTAACGCCCAGCACAGTAAGCTTTTTTAATCTTTTCATATTATTCCTCAAACTTATATAAGCAAAATTTAAAATATTGAAAACCCTTTAAAGCAAAAAACAAAAGCTCAGCTTTGGCTATTTTCGACGCCCAACAAAAATTGGAAATCAACAAACTAATTATTGTGTAAACGCGAGAACATTCGGCTAAAGATGAGAGGCTTCAATATAATTTAAGAATATGACAATAACGTGACCATTATCCGAAAAAGCGAACTATTTGACGAGGCAGGTCAAGCCGCACAACAGACAGAAATTGGTAATCCTTTGATAGGAAAGGCAAAAAAAATACCGATAACGGTTAGCACACCAACGTTAAAATGACAATTCAACGGCGAGGAAGGCAACTGAAATTAGATCCTATACATTTTCAGATAAATCATTTCTCTGTCGACAGGTACTATCCCTTCAAGGGCATAGGTATTTACATAACTATTATGCATAATAAAACAACGGATTACAGTAGCCATAAGCTCCCCTCCTGCTGGAGAGGGGTGGGGGGAGGAGAATAAAATCAAGCAATTATATTCCCCTCATCCCAACCTTCTCCCTTTGGAGAAGGAGCCGTAGGACTTGTGTAGATACCCATGCTTCAATGGATGTTATCTGTATGAGTTTACAGCGACGCGAATTGGAAATTTAATTTCTGAAAATCTATATGTAATCCAGTATTTTGTGAGATCTGGTAAAGCCTTTACAATGCGTCAATCACCTTAACTTTCAATGAACACAAAAATGACTCACTCAACTATTTATGCGCTTGATTTTGACGGCGTTATCTGTGACAGCGCGGTAGAAACTGCAATAACCGGCTGGAAAGCGGCGAGCACACTCTGGGGCGATATGCCTACAGCGGTTCCTCAAGAGAAGATTGAACAATTCAGGTTAATAAGACCGATGATAGAAACGGGCTACGAAGCCATATTGGCTATGCGTTTGCTCTATCTGGAAGAATCCATTGAGGCTATTTGCAACAACTATAGCAACAAAATCCAACGCTTGTTAAGCGAGGCTAAAATCACGGTGGATGAGCTAAAAAAACTGTTTGGGGAAACCCGGGATACCTGGATTGAAAACGACTTGGTCGACTGGGTCAACATGAACCCGTTATTCGCTAACGTAGCAACAAAGCTGCAACGGCTGGGTGATCAATCGACCTGGTATATTGTCACCACCAAACAAGAGCGTTTTGTTAAACAAATCCTGAAAGCCAATGCCATTGAACTGGCTGACGAGCAGATATTTGGGCTGGATCGGAACATGAACAAAATGGAAGTATTAAAGACCTTATTAAAAACCCACCCCAACGACACCATTCATTTTGTTGAAGACCGCCTGCCGACCCTGTTAAATGTGCTAAACAACGCAGAACTTAAAAGCGTTAAGCTGATTTTTGCCTTATGGGGTTACAACACCCCTCAAGATAAAGCCCTAGCTGCACAACAGTCCGTGACCTTGCAACAACTTGAGGATTTTCTTGACTGGGGGGCAGACTCTGCCTGACTGTCAGGCAGAGCCTGACCTCCACAAGTCATACACCTCCGGCAAAGCCGGAGGCTTAAAAATGTGAACCGCTCAAAGCGGGTTAAATTATGTACCACCTAAAGGTGGCGGCGCCTTAAAATAAATCGAGTTGATCTATTCGCTTATCATCATCTTCTTGATGCTTGATGTAATCGCACACGGCTTCCTCATCTCTACCCACGGTTGAAACATAATAACCTCTTCCCCAAAAACTCTGACCAGTGAAGTTCTTTCTTCGTCCTGTATAGGCTCGCGCTATCGATATCGCACTTTTATTTATTATAAATCCAACAACCTGTGACACTGAATATTTATGCGGAATCGAAATCATAATGTGGACATGATCTGACATTAAATGCCCTTCCAATATCTTACATTCCTTTTGAGAGACTAAATCTTTTAGCATCTCACCCAAATATTGCCTTAAATCTTTATAAAGGCTTTTCTTTCTATATTTTGGAATCCAGACAATATGGTATTTACACTCCCATTTGGTATACTTTAAACTCTCTTGCGTATTCATCGTTTGTTTCCTTATCTTTTGAACTTTAGGCGGTTCACAGATAGGGAGACTCTCGATGATTCCCGAAATTGTCAAACTTTGTGAGTCCCCCAGCAGAGCTGAGGGTTTACTTATGATTAATTAATCGACATAGGCAATTGCGATGTCAATAGCCTCTTCCGGTACAACATTAAGTTCAGTCGGCCTGCCCATGCAGAGCCTTTGAAATACACGAGCGGCAGCGATACCGTTAATGACAAAAGCGATGGTGATAGGCAGCGCTACCCAGGGAGCATGGTTACTGGCGTGAGACAGCAATAAATCTTCGCCCAGAAAAGCCGGTGATATTGGAAAGCCAACCATCCCTAAAAAACTCAAAAACAATAACAAAGAAAGTTTCGGTTGCGTCTCTGCCAAGGCGCGATAGGTGAAAGGCGATTCCGAAAAGTTTTCGTTTTTGAGCAGCTTGACCAACACAACGACGCCTAAAATCCAGGCGGGAATGATTCCGCTGGCAAATATCGCCACATCAAACCAGGCATCGGGGTTTAAAAACCAAACGGCTATTCCTGCCAAAATCGAGCTTAAACCGATGGCATTCCAAACACTGAGTGGGCTGTGTTTTTGGCTAAAGCCGCTTAACGATGCCAGTACCATAAAGACAGATATCGGGAGTGCCAAATAACTGTTATTAATACCGGTCGCCACAATAATCAGCCAAACGCCTACAAAACCGCCTAAACCATAAACCAGTTTTAACCCGCTATTGATAACATTAATGCGTGCGCCAACCCGCTTTAAGGGATCCCAAAGAATAGCTCGTACCAAGCGCTCTAAATTACCTTCTTGCAAGGAAAATACATACAGCGTGTTGTATAAAACATCCGGCAGGGTATCACGAAGTGATGACGGCAAAAACTGAAATCTGGCACTGTTTTTGATATAAAAGTCGGTATCGGTTGCACCTTCAACCCGTAACAAATGCACCACAATGGAGGGCGAAACCAATAATTGATAACAACGTAAAAATGCGTTACCCAGAAAATGAACCAGTACCAGCGTTTCCAGACCCAAAGATAATTCCATAAACATAAACCCAACTTGGGTAATCGATGCATAAGCAATTTTACCTTTGATATTGGATTGCGTTTTTTCGGAAAGACTGGCCACGATAACCGTCAGTAAACCGATGTTAAAGACGCTCAATCGGGTTAAATAATGGTAAGACCAAATCGGTGTAGTTCTTAATAATAAAAACACGCCCAAATGTACGGATAAGGCACCATAAAAAATAGCGCTGGAAGGTGTTGGCCCTTCCATGGCTCTGGGCAACCAAAAGCAAAAAGGAAACTGGGCTGATTTACCGGAGGCTGCAATCAAAATTAAAGTCGATACCAGCCACAAAGAACCGTAGCCTGCCGGAGGCATGGCGGGGTTATTAAACAAGTCGGCCAATTGATTGAAATGCTGGCTTTCATGAAACAATAAATGGCTCATCCAGGCACCCAACAATAAGCCGATATCGCAAAACCGGTAAATGGTATAGGCTCTTAAGGCATTGCGTACCGGCTGTATGCGGTGCCGGTAAAAGGCGATCAGCAAAAACGAGGCAATGCCGACAATTTCCCAGCCAGCAAACAGGATATCAATGGAGCCGGCCAAGATGACCACATTAAGTCCAAACACAAAACTGAAAATGGTCAGAAAAAAGCGCTTGTAACCGGCCTCCCGGTGTAAATAAACGCGACAATATTTAACGATGATGGAAAATATTGCCCACACGCAAAACAGGTAAACAGCCCCTACCCTATCCAGATAAAACAAGATCGGAAAGCGATAGCCTTCGGCTTCATACAGGGTAAACCACTCGTATTCATGGTTTGGAAAACCCGCAATGCCCCATAAAACAAGCAATGCAATAATGCTAAGACCCAAGGCGTGACTGCACCAAAAACTAAGGGTTGCGATTTTTTTCTCATTGTTGTCGGTCATAAAGATCAACAAAAATCCCAGTAAGGGTATCGCCAAACTGGTTAAGAGTAATCCGTTCATGCGTGTGTCCCCATAAATTGATGTACCGGTATGGTTTGCGTTTGACCGACAATAATTTTTTCCGAATGGGTTGCATGCGGTGTCTCGCCGTCGCCCAAGTGTTCAATAGCTTCCCAACCGTTAATCGAATACAGAAAAAGCTCACGACTCACCGGATGACACGATACAAATCGCACCCAATCGTTATCAAGCCATTCTTTAAGTGTGCCCAGTTTGGCGATGGTTTTATCTAAAATCTCGCAGGTTTGATCAACTACAATCAGTAAGCGTGCCGGTTGATGTACTTCAATCATTTGCGACGGTAAACCGGTACGAAGATCACCCTCGACACCGTTGGCAACTCCCAGTAAACCTATCACGTTATGGGGTAATTTGGTGCCGGCACCATACACCGAGTTGTCGATGCGTGAGAACAGATATTCAAGATTAATACCACCGCAGACCGGAATCACGGCCGATAAAATGCGGGCCATAATATCGCCTTGCGCATCCGTTTTTGGGTCGTAGGAATGTAAAAAAGCACGACGATCCATAAACAATCCTCGCGTTAATGCCCGTCGACCCACGATACAATAAAGATTGTTGGAATGATTGTATTCCGGACGCGGTTCAAATATCGATGACGCACGCTCCATAACATGCGCGTGCGCTTCTTCATTGGATTGTGATTGCGGGCCCAATTCAAACCAGCGGCAACGTTCCCGGGCATTGCGTTGCAAGGCTTTGCTCATGGATTTTTGAAAATCTGCCAAGCCGGTAGCCGGATGTTGTTGCAGTAAATGTTGATCAAAATAAGTGATTTCATCACGACTGGTATTATGCAACGCGGCAACAAATCGCGTGCTGTCTGGAATATCGATACCGCGTTCTCGCAGGATAACGCGCACCGAAGCATGATTAGCCATCCAGGCAAAAGCGCGGGCATTGGGTGCACCGGGTTTGCCGGAACAGGCACCGCAATCGTAAGCGGCAAAGTGAGGGTTATTAACACTGCTGGAACCGTGGGCAACCACGACCACCAACGGCGCAAAGTATTGGGTTAAGCCGATATTACGCAGCAACCCGCCCAGACGATCCGCCATTTCCGTAAAGGAAAATCCCAGCAAGTAGCCATCTTCGGTAGGTTCTTCGGACTCTCTGAGCAGATGCAACTGGGAATGTGATTCAACTTCGCTTAAGGCTCTGATATTGGGTAATTTTGAACCCGGACGAAATACATCCCAAGCCATCTTGGCCGCATAACCAATCCCTAAAGTTTGGGTATAAAGCCAACCTCTGAATAGCGAGTGCGCGGTAAAATGCATATCCGTCAACTTACCGGCTTTGGACTTATCGACTAATTTTGGTTTACCCCCCGATTCTTTAATTAAATGCTTGGGAATAATAATGTTGGGACATTGAGCGACCGGATAAGCATCATCCAAGCCCTGATAAAGAAAATCGATACCAAAAAATCCGGCGGCACCCAAGGTTTCTATGGCCGGATTAACTTCTTCAAGATGTCGCCTTATTGAACATTCGCGGTCATCAATACAAAACAGCGCTTGAGCTTCAGGCAGCGGCTTGATAATCGGTTCGGAAGTGAGTGTGCTTTTCGGTTTTAGCGCTCTGAGTAACTCGCTATGCAATGACCATTCCATGGCTTCGTGCCAGACTCTTAAACGTAACGGAATAACGGGCTTAAAGCCGCCCTCTTTAAGCAGCGGCGTTCCTGTGGTATAGGGCATCACGGCAATGCTCGAAAAGTTAAGGCCTTTTTTCTTGTGCAAAAAGGCCAGCTCAATAGCCAGCTCTACCGCCAGCATTTCCTTCAGTGAAATTTCGCGGCGGGCGAGCAACGCTTTCGGATTTTGCTCAATAACATGCACCATTCCAGACCAACCGGGATGCGCCAGCAACACTTCCAACAAATATTGTTCGTAAAGTTGCTCATCGCCGACTATTTTTTTAAGGCACGCGTTAATAACCTCATCAGGCGTGTGGGTTAATAATTGGTTTACGACCGGCTCATCAAACGGATAGAGCGGCAACAAACTGTTTTTGGTCAGGCGCACGATGCAATCCCAAAAATGTTCGCCGTCTTTGGGCAAGCTCCAGCGACTAATGCCTTGATCAAGAAAATTACCCAGCAATCTAAACAATATTGGCTGCACCAACGCATTTAAATCAACTTCATGCTGAGTCAACCAGGCATTGCGAATACCGTGATTGGCTAAAGAAACAGGTGGATAATGCTCGGTATGATCTTGCTCAAACAAGGTTTCTCGAAGCTGATTCTGCTTTGTTTTAGTGCATCGTGAATGTTCAATAGCCCAATCAATGGCGTGGGGCTTAATTCGACCGGCGTGGTACATCCCCTGATAATCTTCCAAAGGCAAATAACTGCGAGCACCAAAAACTTTTGCCGCAATGGCAATCCCTTCATGAAAAGGATGGTGCTGAACGGCGTGCAAGGTATTGTGATGAATAAAATCTTTGATTGGCCCCTGTGCCGGAAGCCAATGCGCAATATGCTCTATGGATGTGTCCAGATCAAATTCAAAATTTTGAACCTGACCATTTAAACGGTCTAAAGTCGGTTCGGTAATTTCACGATAAGCCATGCTGTTATCTTTAACCTCGGCATTGTTGTTTTTAAAAGGCACGTTACGTATAACAAACAGATGCCTGATAAATACGGATTACAAATTGATATCCTTGGTTAAAGCACAAAACGCGCCAGAAAAGTGGCGACTTACTATAAAACCTGATTTTTTAATTCTGACTATTGATAAGACGATGATAAGTTGAAGATTATCAATAGTATTACTGTGCAACAGATCAACAAGCTATTAGCGCCCGGAACGTTTGATTTGGATGAAGATGAAGAAATTTCAGGGTAACATTGTTCAAATCAACCAAAAATATTGGTTGAAAACCCCCGTTACTGCTTTTTAATATTGCATAAGCATTACCAATGAGTTTATTGATTATTAGACAAATCTCCCTGATAATTAATAAATAGGCGCTCTTGGCGCTGTCACCAGAAACAAGGCATTAAACACCCACATTGGCTAAATCAAAGATGACAGAAATTAATTGGCTTCCCGACGTGGAAGAGCACGACTACCCCGCAGCAGAATCCTATCTCACGCTTCTTTATAGTGAGGAAAAGGTTGCCGGAATTATAGCAAGCTTAAGAAGTGCAGGCATTGTGCAATTCAAAGCCAAGGATATTTTTAGAGCATCTCAACTGTCATTATTGGGCGTGAGTAATTCACACGTCGAAAAAGACTGTCAAAAAATCCAAAATGAGAAGAGCTTCTCACCGCTCCTGCTGTTACGGGATCAACAAAATGGGAAAGTGATTATTGCGGATGGCTATCACCGCCTATGTGCTATCTACCAATTTAACGAGGATGCATTAATCCCCTGCAAAATCATCTGACTATTTGATACCGGGTGGAGATCAGGCTCTGCCTGACCTCCATTATTAATTTGATGCCGATCAGGATTTTTAACCCCGACCGGCATCGAACTGCCTCTTGGTCTTTTCTTCGTGTTTTTCGTGGTGTTATTTTTTAAAGTTATGTTAAATGCTTTGCTTACCACTCGCTTATAAAGATTTTCCTAGTGCTCTATAAATCACATAAATTGCAAAGACAACCGTCACAATGTAAATACCTGCTGAAATCATTTAAAAATCCTCGTCAGTTATTGGTGAGATTCCTGTTTAAATTTATAACTAAAAATTAAACAAATGTTGGATTGATCAGATGATACAAAGCGATTATTCAGTCCCCATTTTTTCAAAGTGGAGGTAAATACTTACGATCAACAGGCTATCAATGCCCTTAAAAAAGCCATCTTCATTAGATGATGACGATTTGCATCTAACTTTTAAAGCAAGCGGATTAGAGTTTTAATTTACTCTTTAATTTTGCCCAGAAAGATTCTTTCGGAGCCTGTTGGCATTCTTCGATTAAAACAGGAACCAGTGTTTCGGTATCCACAACTTCAATAACTACATTTTTAGCCTTGCCACCTTTGGTGTGCGCAGCTGCAGCAATCACGTACTGAGGCTTGATGATATCATCAATGGCGATAAAATCTTCGCAGGTCAATTTGCCTAACGGCTTTTTAACGCTATCCACTTTGGTCGTCTCTGCCTTGGCCGCATCCGTAGCAAAAACAAGCGCAGAACCGGACAATAAAACTGCTGCTATCATACCCATAGTCATTTTTTTAGTGTTCATAAGTAATTCTTGGTAAGTTAAATGTAAACTTAAAATAAAACGGCACTTATTAATTGCCAGCGCCCACCAGTGTCACTTCAATACGCCGATTCTGGGAGCGCCCGTCTGGCGTATCGTTTGAGGCTACCGGATTAGATTCACCAAACCCCTGAGCAGACAGAAGGTTTTGATTGACACCTTGTTTTACCAAGTATTCAACAACCCCGTCGGCACGTTTGGATGACAAGTCAATATTTGAAGAAATGCCGTCACGTTTTAACTTTGGACCAATGGGAATATTGTCGGTATAGCCATTAACAATAATTTTGGTTTGCTTCAATCCTGAAAGAGTCGGTACTAATTTACCCAGCACAGCCTTGGCCTGAGCATTAAGTTTAAAGCCGCCTTCAGAAAATAAAACTTTATCGACCATAGTGACTTTCAGCTCTCCTTCAAGAAGAACGATCTTGGCCTGATCAGCACTTAATGCCGTTTGAAGCTGTTCATATTCTTGTTCTAACGCATTGTATTTGGTCTCGGTAACGCACCCGTTTAGTAAAAAAAGGGCGGCCACTGCACCGGTGCTTAATATCTTTTTGATTGGTTTTGTCATGCTCTTGCTCAACGTATCAACAGGTGATCCAGTGATTTCGACCGCATTGAACAGCGATCAGCAAACACCTCTGCCGCTCGGATTAAATGAGCCATAATCGTATTATATTCAAGCACAACAAGCAACCCTATTAATTATTTCCGATTTTTGATTAACCTAAAAAGTATCTGTTTTTTTCAGGCTTATCAAACCATGAGGTTAATCAGACCGAAACCGGCATGGCCTTATTGTTCACTTCCCTGCAATACGGTTGCACCGCTACGCACCATTGCCAAGGGTTCGTGCAACGTCGAGAAAATAAATTCCTCACCCATTGCCGCTGTAATGCCGTGTCGATCCATATCCGCTCGCAGATAAGCATTAACACGCCCGAAGACCAAAGTAACGCCGTAGCGTTTTAGATCGTCACATAAATCACGCAAGGAACGCGCTGCGGAATAGTCGATATCCGTCATCGCACCGGCATCAACTACAAACCAGCGTATCTGGGTAGGAGCGTGCTCTATCAGCGCACGCACTTCATCGGTAAATCGGTTATCGTTGGCGTAAAACAAATCCGCACCAAATCGGTAAACCACCAACCCAGGCTCAGTATCAAGCCCCGGCTTTACCGCTCTTGGCAACCAGAGCCCCGACTCATCAGGCACCAACACCATGGTATGCGGACGATAACTGTGCCGTACATGCCGAAGCAAGGACAACGCCACCGCCAGCAGAATTCCTTGTTGAAGACCAACCAGCGCCACGACAACAGCTGTGATAATCGCCAGGTTAAATTCACCCGGACTCTCGGCACGGATATCGCGCAAACTTTTAAGATCGACCAGGCCAATAGCAATAGTAAACACAATACCGGCCAGTACACTATGAGGCAGATACTGAAGCAGCCCGGTAAAAAACAGCAACACCAGCAAGACAATGCCGGCGAACGCCAACTGCGCAACCTGGCTACGCGCACCTGCAAGCTCCGCCATTGCGGTCTGGGTTGGGCTACCGTTGACCACGAAAGCACCCGATAAGGCAGCAACTGCATTCGCCACCGATAAACCCAAAATATCCGCATCCTCGTCCACCCGTTCGTGATGCCGCACGGCAAAAACACGCGCAGTGGCGGCACTTTGGGCAATAATAATCACGAAACAGGATAAGGCGATAGGAATAACGTCAAGCGCCTCATTCCAACTCACCGCAGGAAAGGTGAACGAAGGCAGTCCGCCAGGCACCGGCCCGATGACGGTGATGCCGTGACCCGCAAAATCGTAACTGTAACTGGCGGCAATACCGGCTACAACCACAATCAGTGGCATGGGAAACCGTGGCAAAAAGTGGCGACAACCGAGGATGCAACTTACCACCAGCAGCGATAGACCGAGCGTTGGAAGATTGACCTGCAACAAGCCGTCGATTAACTGTTGTAATTGCTCAGACGTTTTATGCGCAATCACGGGTATGCCAGACATTTCACCCAGCATGGCAATACCGATCTGAAATCCGACACCGGTAAGAAACCCGACCAATACGGTACGTGAAAGAAAATCGGCCAGAAAACCCAGTTTAAACATTCGCGCCATCAACAACAATCCGGCGGTCAGTAGCGCAACCATACCCACTAACGCCATATATTTCACAGTGGCTTGCGGTGCCATACCCGACAGTCCACTGGAAAAGATGGCCGCCGTTGCTGAGTCGGCCGCCACCACCAGATGTCGGGAGGAGCCGAAAATAGCAAACATAAGCAACGGCAGCAGCGCCGTATAAAGTCCGGTTACGGCAGGCGTACCTGCGATACGGGTATATCCCAGTATCTGTGGAATATTCATCGACGCCAACGACAAACCTGCGATAGCATCACGCATTGCGCCACTCCGGCTTAAAGGTCTAAGACCTGCAAAAAAATTCAGCCCTATCGCCATAGCCGTTTAACTCTCTTCAGGTGTCCAGTCACTGGCGCAATCCAGCAAGTATCCGCTGTCAGGCGGAACTTGACTTGCCTTATCCACTTTGCCGACTTGTTTTTTCTGCTTTTGCTCGGCCTCATGGTACTTGTTACGGATTTCGTCCATATTCACATGCGTAGGCGGTAGCTTAAGACCCATTTCGTCCAGCGTATCAGCGATTATTTCCGAGATAGCAAGATCCCGAAACCATTTGTGGTTGGCCGGAATAACGTACCACGGTGCAATCTTGGTACTTGTACGCTCCAAAGCATCTTCGTAAGCTTCGATGTATTTGGGCCATAACTCACGCTCGGAATAATCGGCATCGGTAATTTTCCAGTTTCGGGCGGGATCATCAAGCCGCTGTTTGAAACGTGCCAACTGCTCATCCGGACTGATGTGCAAAAAAAACTTCAAAATTCGGGTGCCGTTGCTTGCGAGCATCTTCTCAAAATCGTTGATCAAGTCGTAGCGTTTTGACCAGACCGACTTTTCAGCCAGCTTGTGAACCCGTACCACCAGCACATCCTCATAATGCGAACGATTAAAAATAACGACCTCACCCTTGCCCGGCGTATGCAAATGAGCTCGCCAGAGAAAATCGTGAGCGGCTTCATCTTTACTGGGCTGTTTAAAGCTGAACACAGAGGTTCCTTGCGGATTCATGCCACTAAACAAATGCCGGATCACGCCATCTTTACCCGCTGCATCCAATGCCTGCAATACAACCAACAGAGATTGATCCCCATCTGCATAAAGCAAATACTGTAGCTTGTCCATACGAGCAATGTGTTCTTGTATTATCGGCAGCGCTTTTTCGTGGGATTCGTGCTTAGCCGTGAACGAAGGATCAATTTTATCCAGGTGAACTTTTGCACCGGGTTCAACAACAAATTTTTTACGATAACTCATGATTAGGTTTCCTTATTTAATTTGATGGGTTGTTGGCATCTTCACCGCCACGGCCATTAAGTTAAGCATAAAATCTGGAGTAAAACCGCTTTAGCTGTTTTTACAGGCAATAGCTGAAGCGATTGCACTCCAGCTTTAAACAACTTTCGCTTAACTTAACGACATTGCCTCTCCACCCTATCGTTCCAAACTCCGGTGTGGTAACCAAGGTGATTCTGGTGGTTATTTTCTGCGTACTACCTAAGTTGCACTTGTGATGAGGGTATCCAGTCGTAGGGATATTAAACTGCAAACTTACACGGCGGATTAATCAAAGACTGGGTAACCATTTGTTACCTTACAACATATTGGCTTTCGACATTCATGCTTTTTACGCTCGACTGGACTTGTTTATCACGATAATCGCTTCGTTTTCCCTTAAAAGAGAAGACGCTTTTACAGGCATAGATACTTTTGCACCTAAAGAGACAGTAAGCATATCAAATCCTCCTTAATAATATAACAAAACACACTGGCGTGGGACAAAAAAGTACTCAACCGGAGCCAAGTTAGATGCTAAATGCTGCGAGAGAGTAAGAAACTAAGCCACTTACTAAAGCAAATCACCTTAAATAAAACCTCAACTTTATAGTCTACACACGCGTTGTCAGTAAACTTTTTAGGAGTTGGACATGCCCGCAAAATCTTCTTGATATTGCGGGCATGTCCAACTCCTAGAACACTTGAAGGGACTGGCGTTGCAGAGTCAGGCTCAGATTGCGGGATATTTATGCGCGCTACCTAAATAACTATTTCGACTAGTATAGACAAGTAAACAGTCTAACGCAGAATACTTATTACTCAATCAGTCTCCCTTTTTAAAAAAGGGGAGCTGAATTATTACGCAATAGTTAAGTAAAGATCATGAAACCGCTTACTATTGCGTTTTGTTTTTGCGCCAATAATAAATACCCGCAGCGACAGTGCCGACTACAAAGATAACCATTAAAGCTGGATATTCATAAAACAGATCAAAAAAATGCCCCATCCCTTGTGATGTATGTCGATAAAAAGGCCCCATGATATTCTCCTCTATTTAACGGGATTTACTGAATGTTAATTAATAAGTTCCAAGCCGATTTCAATTAAGCTCATTTAGAATTTACCTTAAAAATTATCATTGTCCAATACAAAGATGGCAACGAGAAGTTGTCAAAATCATGAAAAGCCAGACTGAAGTTTATTTTATCGTCATGTTTTATTTTGAATTTAAAGTCAATCTTGGAATTTTATAAAATATATGACACAACTGAGCAAAGAATGGTTAAAATTAAGGCTTTTATCCTGTTAGCAATTTAAGACTTAAAATGAGTATAAAATCTACTTTACTAAAAATAATAATAAAACTGACGCCAGACCTATTGATCATTTGGGGGGCAAATATAATTCTTAAAGGCATTGCAGAATTAACAGCGTTTAATTTTGACATCGAAGCCCGAAAAGTCTACGTTCAAACAAGGCTCTATGGTGAAAAAGAAACGATTGAAGTTTATCTGGAAGATTTTTCTGTTTTTAATGATGGTGAATCTTACCGATTTATCATATATCAAGCAAAATCAGACAGACTATGGTTGAATAATTTAATGTCCCATATCATAGGAAAATCCTGGAAAATTCCTGCTATACCTCACCTGAATGCTCAACTTGAGCTTTTAACCGAGTTGCTCAATACCAAAACACAAGCTCTGGAATAAATTGATTAATTACGTGTTTTACTCATTCGGCCATCAACTAAGCAGGAACAGTATGAATAGACTATGCTATTAAGTTTACAAGCTCTGCTTAATATCAAGCAAAGGATATGACGCTTTGTTCCGGCTTAAATTGATAGGCGCAACAACCAAAGCGAAAAATACGTGTTAAGCCTGATAACCACTTTTGAAATACGACGGGAATAGTTTGTGAGAACAGAGATTTCCTTGCCTAAGTAAATATATTATTCAGCTACAATGGCAGAAGGGAAGAATTTTCGCGGTCCAATGACCTATTTTTGTGTGTATTTATCTGGCGACTCATGGGGTTTTAAATATTTATTGAGGTCTACGTTAGGTAACTCTCAATAAATACCATCCAACTCTGCCAGGCTTTGATACTTCACTGCCTTAATTGCGAAGCGCGTCAAGACTATAAAGCGAGGACTTATT